>PMMB01000170.1 GCA_003165495.1 Gammaproteobacteria bacterium
GCGGCGTCGCGGATCAATCCGCCGCACATCACGATCGTGCTCAAGAAGGGTTCCAGCAACAAGCCGCGCCCGACCAATTCCATCACCAGCATGATGTCGACGGCATTGCCGCCAAGACCGCCGAATTCTTCCGGGAATGGCAGCGACAACAGACCAAGCTCGGCATACTGCGCCCACGCCTCGGCGGAAAATCCCAGCGTCGAGCGGGCAAGCTCGCGCCGCCGTTCGAAACCGTAGTCGCGGCCGATGAAACGCTGCAAAGTTTCCTGCAGCGCAATTTGCTCGTTGCTGTAATTGAAATCCATGGCAGCGCCCCTTAAAGACCCAGGATCAGCTGCGAGATGATGTTTTTCTGGATTTCGGTGGAGCCCGCATAAATCGTCGTCTTGCGTAGATTGAAGTATTGGCCGGAGAGCGGCGGCGCGTATGGGCGGTAATGCCCCGCGAATGTCGGATCCGCAACCCAGTCCATCTCGAGCGCTTCACGCAAGTACGGCAGCGCGTCGGGCCCCAGAGCGTGCATTTGCAGCTCGGCGAGCGTTTGCTGAATCTCCGAACCCTTGATCTTGAGCACCGACACTTCCGGTCCGAGCGTGCGCGATTCGTTCGCCGTGGCCGACAACACTCGCAGATTGGTGATCTCGAGCGCCATCAGCTCGAGCTCCACCCGGGCGATGCGGTCGCGAAAACGCGAGTCTTCGATCAAAGGCCGGCCGTAGGCAATTTGCTCGCCGGCAATTTCTTTGAGCCTCTTCAACGCGCGTTTGCAGCTGCCGATGCCGGCATTGTTGGTGCGCTCGTGGGTCAGCAGGAATTTCGCATAGGTCCAGCCCTTGTTTTCGTCACCGACCAGGTTCTGCACGGGCACTTGCACGTTGTCGAACCAGATCTCGTTGATTTCATGCTCGCCGTCCAGCATGGTGATGGGCCGCAGCGTAATACCGGGCGATTTCATGTCGATCAGGAGAAACGAAATACCCTGCTGCGGTCGCCCTTCGGTACTGGTGCGCACCAGGCAAAATATCCAGTCGGCGTACTGACCCAGAGTGTTCCAGGTTTTCTGGCCGTTGACGAGATAGCGGTCGCCTTGACGCACCGCGCTGGTCCGCAAGCTTGCGAGATCGGAGCCGGAGCCCGGCTCGGAATACCCCTGGCACCACCAATCTTCGCCCGAAATGATTCGCGGCAAGAAATATTCCTGCTGTGCGGAGTTGGCGAATGTCATCAACACCGGCGCCAGCATTCTCAATGAAAACGCGTTCTGCGGAGGCGCGCCGATGTCCGCCCGCTCCTCCTCAAAAATGTGTTGTTGTATGACGTTCCAGCCGTTGCCGCCGAAGCGCTGCGGCCACATCACGGCGCCCCAGCCGTGACGATTAAGTATCTGCTGCCAGCGGATCAAATCGTCTTTGCGTATGCGCTTTCCCAAGCGCATTCTGTCGCGGATGTCGGCGGGCAGTTCAGCCTCGAAAAAGGCGCGCACTTGAGCGCGAAAAGCCTCCTCTTCGGGCGTGTATTTCAGGTCCACGCGAGATCTTCCATCCTGTACTTATGGCATCCGGCGGCACGGCATGCCGCGCTTTTGACGACAAATTATTGACCGCCGGCGACAATCAGCCGTCGATCATCACCACCACTTTGCCGCGCACCTCGCGTGCGCCGAGCCTGGCGATTGCCTCGGCGCCGCGTGCCAGCGGAAAACGCTCGGTGACGGCCGGTTTGATACGGCCGTCGAGATACAGCGCCATCAGCGCCTCGACATTGGCAGCGTGCAGCGCCGGAAAGCGAGTGGTGAACTCGCCCCAGAACACGCCGACGATCTGGCAGCTCTTGAGCAGCGGCAGGTTGAGCGGCAGCTTCGCAATGCCGGCGGTGAACCCGACCACGAGGTGCCGCCCCTGCCAGCCAATCGCGCGCAGCGCAGCCTCGGTATAGTCGCCGCCCACAGGGTCGTAGATGACCTGGGCGCCGTCGGCGCCGCACGCAGCCTTGAAGCGATCGGTGAGTGCACGCGCTTGAGTCTTGTCCAGAGCCCCGGGCGGATATTGAACGCCCTCGTCGGCACCGCGATCGCGCGCCAGCGCGAGTTTTTCCACGCTGGATGCGGCCGCCACGACGCGCGCACCCATCGCCTTTCCCAACTCGACCGCCGCGAGTCCAACGCCGCCCGCCGCGCCGAGCACCAACAGCGTTTCCTTAGGCCGTAGCTGCGCTCGATCCTTGAGCGCATGCTGCGAGGTACCATAAGTCATGAGCAGAGCGGCCGCTTCGTCGAACGGCATGGCATCCGGGATCTTCCAGCAATTGCTCGCGAGTCCCACGGCCTTCTCGGCCATACCGCTGCGTACCGGGGACAGCAGCACGCGGTCGCCGGCCCGAACATTTTTGACTCCTTCGCCCACCGCGTCGACCACACCGGCCAACTCGGCGCCGGGTGCAAACGGGCGCGGCGGTTTGTATTGGTAGAGATCCTGAATGATCAAGAGGTCAGGATAATTGACGGCGCAGGCGCGCACGGCGATGCGCACTTGGCCCGGACCGGACAAGGGTTCTGGAATGTCTTCGAGAACCAATGTCTCGGGACCGCCGGGTTGCTTGCTGAGAAGCGCTTTCATGGAGGAGTGGCTCGTTGATTGGCGGCGGCGGATTCACGATCCTGCAGCTCGCGCCACATGATCTTGCCGGCTCCTGACTTGGGCAGGCCTTCGACGAATTCGACGATTCGCGGATATTTGTAAGCCGCCATGTTCTCCCGGCACCACTCAATGATGGTTTGCGCATCGACCCGGCCCCGCCATTCAGGCCTGAGCACGACCACGGCTTTGACGGTCTCGCCGCGATGCGCATCCTGGGTGCCGATGACGCAGGCTTCTAAAATCGCGGGATGCTGATACATCAGGGATTCGACTTCAGTCGGCCAGACTTTGTATCCGGAAGCATTGATCATTCGCTTCAGTCGATCGACCATGAAAAAGTATCCGTCTTCGTCGACTCTGCCGAGATCGCCGGTGCGCAAGAAGCGCTT
>PMMB01000082.1 GCA_003165495.1 Gammaproteobacteria bacterium
CCCCGGCCCATAACGGTCCAATCGCTCATCTGGTCTCCGCCGAAGATCAGCCCGGCAATGCGGCGTGTGTCCAACACCAATACGCCGCGTGGCGTGAGCAGCAAATGATCGATATGGATGAACCCGCCCATGCCGTCGGGAACTAGAACTTGGTGCGCCGCCTCGAGCGCAATGCGGTCCAAGCGCTTGAGCAACGAACGCCGTCGTGCGCGCCTCCGATACGCGCGCAATCCCCAAAAGCCGCCGCCCAGCAGCACCAACAGGCTCGCGCCGATCTCAATCCATTCCGGTTCTATTCCAATGCTGGTCATTCGAGCGCTGCGGCCAGAGCCTCGAGCGTTGGCGGCAAATCCACGGCGTGCTGCGGTAATCGCAGTAATCGATCCAGACTTTCGGGAACCGTCACCGGTTTACCGATGATGGGCTCCACGATTTCGTTGAACTTCGCAGGATGTGCGGTGGCGACCAATACCCAGGGGCGATCGCGGCGTTCCGTTGCACTCAAACGGCTATAGACTTCCGCCGCAGTCGCCGTGTGCGGGCACCATTCGCGTCCAAAGTGCATGAAGTCTTCTCCGATACGAGTTCGGATTGTAGCGTCATCGACACTGTCCGCGCTCAATTGTTCGCGAATCTCGCTCAATGTCGGATACAGCGCTCGAATGCGCTCCATATTGCTGGGGTTCCCGACATCCATGGCCGAGGCCAGCGTCGCAATACTGGGCCGCGGCTGCCAGACTCCGGTTTTCAAGAAATCAGGAACCGTGCGATTGATGTTGTGCGCCAGGACAATGCGCGCGATGGGGAACCCGAGCGCCCGAGCCCACACGGCAGCGAAGGCATTGCCGAGGTTGCCGGCCGGAACGATGTACGACGCCTTGGCATGGGTGCGGCGTTCGATATCGAGACTCGATGCCACGTAGTAGACNNTTATCCCCCCAACACGTCAGCTGTTGCTCCTGTCGTGGACTCACGAGGCCCGCAGGATAAAGGATCACTACGCGCGCCCACGGACGCCTGTGGAAGGCTGCGGCCACCGCGCCCCCGGTGTCCCCGGACGTTGCCACCAATATGGTCAAGCGTTGCGGCGCCTGTGTTTCCAGATGCTGCAGGCTCTCGGCCAAGAAGCGCGCGCCAAAATCCTTAAAAGCCGCGGTCGGTCCGTGATAGAGCTCGAGCGCAAATAACGGGTCCGGGCATGCAGTGACGGCAGTCGTCGGGGCGGCCAAATCGAGCGCAGCATCCGCAATCTCCCCGAGGACAGGCTGCAGCCGGTCGCCCTCGAAGAACCCGCCGAGCGCCGCGCGCGCGATTTGCGGCAATCCTAAGACACCCGTGAAGCCGGCTGGATCCACCGTGGGCAAGCGTGCCGGGATGTACAAGCCGCCGTCGGGCGCCAGACCCCGCGCGATGGCCTCACTTAAGCTCACGGCAGGCGCGGCGCCGCGCGAGCTCACGAACCTCAAGTCTGACATTAGGCCTTCACCACTCTGGCCCCGTAACTTTCCATTCCGGAGATCCAGTCATCCGACTGCAAGCCGTGGGCGGCGAACGCGGCCACCATGGCGCCGCGCACCGCCTCGGCATATTGGGTCTCGGCCCATGCAAAAACCGTCGGCCCCGCCCCGGAGATGGAACAACCCAGCGCCCCGGCCGACATGGCGCCGCGTTGCACGTCTTTGAATCCGGGAATTAACGAGTGCCGCTGCGGTTCGATAATCACATCGTTGAAGGACTCGCGGATCATGTCCAGATCGTTTGAATAGCAACCGCTGATGAATCCGGCCAGATTGGCGCTGGCCCAAACGAAATCCGAACGGCTGATATCGGTTTTCAGGATGGCGCGCGCCTCGCGGGTTCCGAGATACATGTGCGGATGCGCCAGAACACAGCGCAGCGAGGGGGGAACGGGAATCTGCTTCACGCGCGGATGATCGATGCCGACTGTGAGGGTCAATCCGCCGAACAGACAGGGTGCGATATTGTCGACGTGCGCTGAACCGCTCGCGACAATTTCGCCCTGCATGGCAAACTTGAGCAGTTGCAGCCGCGGCAGCGGTTCGTCCAATAGTGCATTCGCGGCCACCACCGCCGCCACCGCAGAGGCCGCCGATCCACCCAAACCGGAACCGAGCGGTATGCCTTTTTCGATATCCATTTCAAAGCCGTAATCCAGCGCGAGCGCCGCATGCATGGCCTGAACCGCGCGGCCGGCGGTGTTGCGCGCCGGCTCCACCGGCAAATCACCGGCGATCCCGGTGATCGCGCGAATGCGCACCACGGGCTCGTCGATCCGGCGCAGGCGCACCCTGTCGCCGACAGCCTCCACCGTGTGTCCTAAAATATCGAAGCCTATGCCGACGTTGGCGACAGTGGCTGGCGCGAAAGCGGTGACATCGGTCAGCATTAGAGGTGTGCCCCCAGATAGGCGGACAAGCGCAATAAATCCGAGAAGACGCCGCCCGCCGTCACCTCGGGACCTGCTCCGGGACCTTGCACGATCAACGGATTGTCACAATACCGGCGAGTCGCGAATCGCACTACATTATCGGTCAGCGCAATATTTGCGAAGGCGTGTTTGGCGTCCAGACGCATCATTCCCACGGTTGCGTTGCCATCCTTATCGACCCGGCCGACGTAGCGCAGGACCTCGTTTTTTTGACGTGCACGCTCCAGCGTCGTCGCCATCGTGGCATCGAATTCCGGAAGGCGCGCCATGAATTCATCGACGCTGCAGCTCTCCAGTGCCTTCGGCACCAGCCCTTCCACGCGCACGTCCGCCATCTCCAAGGTCAGCCCCATTTCGCGGCCCAGGATGATGAGCTTGCGGGCGACGTCTATCCCCGACAGGTCGTCGCGCGGATCAGGTTCGGTGTATCCCTTGGCTTTCGCGTCGCGCACAATCGATGAAAACGACTCGCGGCCGTCGAACAGATTGAACAAGTAAGCCAGCGTGCCGGAGAAAATACCTTCGATGCAAGTGATCTCATCGCCGGTATCGCGCAGATCGCGCAGCGTCTGAATGATGGGCAAGCCCGCGCCCACCGTGGCTTCGTACAAATAGCGCGTGCCCGCCGCGCGCCCCGCTTCCTGCATGGCGCGGTAGTACGGCAGCGTGCCGCTGTTGGCCTTCTTATTGGGCGTCACGATATGAATGCCGCGTTTCAACCACGCAACGTAGTTCTTGGCCACATCGGCGCTCGCCGTGCAATCGACGATGACCGTGTGCGGTATGTAGTCCGCTTGCACGTGATCGGCGAATTTCTCGAGATCCGACGGCTCTCCCGCGTCGGCAAGTTGTTCCGCCCAGCGATCAAGATCGACCGCCGTCTCTTCCAACAGCATGCGTTTGGAACTCGCGATTCCGCGCACCCGCAAATCCAGATTCAGCGCGCGCAAACGTTCGATCTGCGTCGCAATTTGCGACAGCAGCACGCGGCCGACGGTGCCGGGTCCGATCAAGCCGATCGACAGCGTGTTCGGCGACAAGTAGAAGGCGGCATGCACGGCGCGCAGCGCTTTGGCGCCGACCTTGCCGTCGACCACGACCGAGATATTGCGTTCGGAGGCACCCTGCGCGATCGCCCGCACGCTGATGGCCGCATCGCCCAGCGAGTTGAATACTTTCGCTGCGACGCCGTGCGCGCCGGCCATGCCGTCGCCGACCACCGCCAGAATGCTCATCCCCAAGCCGACTTCCACATGCTGAATTTGTCCATCGCGCAATTCCGCATCGAATGCGCGCCGCACCGCCTCTTCGGCGCGCACCGCCTGCGCCTCCGGGATGGCGAAGCAAATGGAATGCTCCGAGCTGCCTTGGGAAATCAAGATCACCGAGATTTCCGAATCGCGCAGAGCTCCGAATAAGCGATGCGCAGTACCCGGGACCCCAATCATGCCCGCGCCCTCTAGATTCACCAGCGCGACCGGGTCGATGGTCGTAATCCCTTTCACCTTGAGCGCCGACTTAGGGTGAGCGCAGATCAACGTGCCGCGCTTTTGGGGTGCAAAGGTGTTGCGGATGAAGATGGGAATATCGCGCGCCACCGCCGGCTCCATGGTCTGCGGGTGGATCACCTTGGCGCCGAAATACGCGAGTTCCATGGCTTCGTTGTATGACAGTTGATCGATGACCTGGGCGTTTGGCACCAGCCGCGGATCGGCCGACAGCACGCCATCCACATCGGTCCAGATGATGATTTCCGCGGCGCTGAGCAAGGCGCCGAAGATGGAGCCGGAAAAATCGCTGCCGTTGCGGCCCAAGGTCGTCTGATTTCCCTTGATCGTGGTCGCCACGAAGCCGGTCACGATCAGACGGCCGCTGAACCCCTGCGGCACGAGGCGCTGAAGATTCGCTTCGCTCACCGGCCATTGCACGGCCGGCCCGAGCGAACCCCATTCGACGATGATGACTTCGCGGGC
>PMMB01000035.1 GCA_003165495.1 Gammaproteobacteria bacterium
TCCGGATGCAGACGCTTGTTCTTCGTGGTCGTGTAGTAATGCCCGGTGCCCGCCGAAGAAACCAATTTAATTTTGTCGCGCATGAGTTGCTCCTTAAACCTTGACGCCCTTGGCGCGCAGATCCGCAACCACCACATCCACGCCGCGCTTCTCGATGGTGCGCAAGCCGCGTGTCGACACCCGCAAGCTCAGGAACCGCTTTTCGATTTCCGACCAGAAGCGGTGAGTATGCAAATTCGGCAAAAAACGGCGCCGCTTGCGATTGTTCGCGTGGGAGACCGTATTACCCGTTTTTGGGCCTTTGCCCGTGACTTGGCAGACTCGCGACATGGCGTAAACCTTTGGACTTGGAACCTGAGGAACAGCCGCGCTTTATACCAGGCCGTCTCCGACCAGGCAACCTAAGAGCAATTAATGTCTTAAATTCAATATGTTACAGCGTGGCCGGTGCACGTGCGCCGCACCCTCACCGGGCGCCGATGCGACGAGCCGGGGGCCAGTTTTCTAAAGAAGTCCCCGCTCCGCCAGCGACACACTGGCGCCGTCGCCGATGATGATGTGATCCAGCAGGCGTATGTCGACCAGGGCCAGCGCCTCCTTGACGCGTTGGGTAATCAATTCATCGGCCTGACTCGGTTCGGCAACTCCGGAAGGGTGATTGTGCGCGATGATCACCGCAGCCGAGTTGCGTTGTAGAGCGAGCTTGACGATTTCCCGCGGATGCACGCTCGCGCCGTCGATCGTGCCGCGGAACAATTCCTGGAACTGAATCAGGCGGTGACGCTTATCGAGGTATAGACAGCAAAACACTTCGTGTTCGAGATCGCGCAGTTGCGAGGAGAGAAAGTCCCGGGTTGCCCGTGGACTCGCGAGTGATGGGCCGGCGCGCAGGGTCTCCGACAGCTGCCTCCTGGCGATCTCGACCGCTGCCTGTAACTCCGCGAACCGTGCCAACCCAAGTCCGCGCTCGGCGCAGAATCTCTGCCGATCGGATGCGATCAATTTGCGCAGAGAGTGAAAACTCTTGAGCAGGTCGCGCGCGAGATCGAGTGCCGAGCGACCGCGAGTTCCCGTGCGCAGCAAGATGGCCAGCAATTCCGCGTCGGACAGCGCCGCGGCGCCCTTGTCGAGCAGCTTCTCGCGCGGTCGTTCATCGCTGGGCCAATCCCGAATTGCCATGGCCGCAAGCATGACCGGCGTGGGAACAACTCTCTAGCTGCATATCGTTGGCGAGCGAGCAGATTGGCTTGGGGCTAGCTGTGCCCCGAACTCCCAAAACCTCCCGCACCGCGCGAGGTGCTCAAGAAGTCCTCGACCACTTCGAAGCCGACCTGAACCACCGGCACGAACACCATTTGCGCGATTCGGTCGCCGGGGTTGACGGTGAAGGGCGCGGCGCCGCGATTCCACACCGACACCATCAGCGGCCCCTGATAATCGGAATCGATCAGGCCGACCAAATTGCCGAGCACGATACCGCTCTTATGGCCGAGTCCGGAACGCGGCAGCAGCATCGCGGCAAGATCCGGGTCCGCGATGTAAATCGATATGCCGGTGGGAATCAGTTCGGCAGCGCCGGGCGGAAGGATGAGCGGGGCGTCCACGCAGGCGCGCAAATCCATGCCGGCCGAACCGGCCGTTGCATGCTGCGGCAAGGGAAATTCCCGGCCGATGCGCGAATCCAAGATCCGTAGCTTGACGGAACGCATGCCGGGCTTATCTTCGCGCGCGACGGGGGCGCACTCGATCGCGCGGCAGCGCGGCGGTGATCCGGCGTTTACGCGGACCGCGCCGCGGGCTGCCGTCGGGCGGTGGCAGGCGGCCGGCGATCAGGGCAATGAGTTGGCGAGCGACGTCGATTTTCGGTCCGCGCGCGACTTCGACTTTGCCGCCGGGCCAAATGACGGTGAGGGCGTTGTCATCGCAATCGAACGCGATCCCTTCTCCGACTTGGTTGGCGGCGATCATATCGAGTTTCTTGCGCTTGAGTTTGCTGCGCGCATTCTCTTCGACGTCGTTGGTCTCGGCGGCAAAGCCGACCACGAACGGACGCTTGGCCATGTCCGCGACCGACTTGACGATGTCGGGCGCGGGCTCGAGCTCGAGTTTGACCGACAAACCCTGTTTCTTGATCTTGTGTTTGGCGACGGTCACCGGCTGAAAATCGGCCACCGCTGCCGCCGCAATGAACACGTCGGCATCCGCCACTTGGCGGTGAACCGCGGCGTACATATCGCGCGCACTCTCCACATTGATGCGCGTGATGCCGGGAGGCGTCGGCAATTGCACGGGTCCGGTGACGATGGTGACATGCGCACCGGCCTCGCGGGCCGCGGCGGCGACGGCAAAACCCATTTTTCCCGAGCTGCGGTTGGTGAGATAACGTACCGGATCGATACGTTCGCGGGTCGGGCCCGCGGTGATCAATATATTGAGCCCTGCCAGCAAGCCGGCGTTGGCCGGCGGTTCCAGCAGACTTTCGGCGAGTTTCAGGGGTTCCCACATGCGGCCCAAGCCGACTTCCCCACAGGCCTGATTGCCGGAAGCGGGACCTAAGATGCGTATGCCGCGCGAGATCAGGGTTTCCACATTGGCCTGCGTGGCCTTGTTGGCCCACATGACCCGATTCATCGCCGGCGCGAGAGCGATTGGCGCTTCGGTGGCGAGGCACAGGGTGGCCAATAAATCATCGGCGCGCCCGCAGGCCAACCGCGCGATGAAGTCTGCGCTCGCCGGCGCGATCAGCACCACCTGTGCCCAGCGCGCCAGCTCGATGTGGCCCATAGCGGCTTCGGCCGCACCGTCCCACAGATCGCTACGCGTCGGTCGACCCGACACCGCCTGAAAACTCATGGGAGAGACGAATCGTTGCGCCGCGTCCGTCATCACCACTTGCACGTCCGCGCCGCGTTCGATCAGTCGACGCACCAGGTCCGGACTCTTGTATGCGGCGATGCCGCCCGTGACGCCGAGCAAAATTCGAGTCTTCGGCATCAATGGATGCCNNTGCGTGCGGATATCGTTCCCCACGCGCACCAGGTCCTCGGCGATTTGATCCGGCATGGCCTGGGCATTCGGATCGCTGTTATACGGCTTGAAGCGCATGCTGCTGGCGCGCAATTTCTTCAGTTTCCCATTCAACACTTCGAGAAACTGCGAGGTGACCTTGATCTGATCGGACACCAGCGTCACCCGCTGATCGCGCAGGCGTTCGATTTCCTGCACCGACGCATAGGTATTCAGCAAGTTCTTGTCCCGGTTCTGGCGCTGTTGCGCCTCGGTTTTCTTTTGGTCTTCGGCCGCCAAAGCTTCAGGGGTCTTCTGCGCCTCGAGGCGATTGATCTCGACGCCTTGAGAATTGATGACGTGTTGTTCCTGCCCGGCGTATTCCGGCGGGATGTGATCGCCGTAGTGGGTAACCCCCTGTTCGTCCACCCATTTGTAGACGGTGCGGCCATTGGCGCCCGCCCCGGCCGCAAAATCCGCTGAGGCGAGCAACGTTAAAGCACAGAGGATCCAAGCGATGTTCTTCACGCGTATATCCTTAAGAGAAGCCCCCGCCATTGTCGGCGGAGCGACCCGGGTTTTCTAGGGACTGTACCTCAATCTGCAAGCCCATAACGCTCCCGGTAGGTCTGCATGCGAAGTAGGTCGTCCTTGCGCCCCTGCAGCGAGATATGGTGCATCAAGTCGGCCAGATTGACGACTGCGACGACCGGTATTGCATACTGGTCACGGACCTCCTGGACCGCAGACAAACGGCTTTGCGGGGCGCGTTCCTGGCGATCCAACGCGAGCAGTACCCCGGCCGGCCGCGCGCCGGCCGCCTGAATGATATCGATGGATTCGCGGATCGCCGTGCCCGCCGTGATGACGTCATCGACGATCAGAACTCCCCCGCTCAAGGGGCTGCCGACGATGTTGCCGCCTTCACCGTGGTCCTTGGCTTCCTTGCGATTGAACGCAAACGGCAGGTCGCGGCCCGCATGTTCGGCGAGCGCCGCCGCCGTGATGGTGGCCAATGGGATGCCCTTGTAGGCCGGCCCGAACAGCATATCGAACTTTAGATCGGAGGCCATGACCGCCGCCGCGTAGGCGTGTCCCACCGCGCCGATGGCGGCGCCGGTGTTGAATAAGCCGGCATTGAAAAAATACGGGCTTTCGCGGCCCGACTTCAGCGTAAAGCTGCCGAATCGCAGAACCCCGAGCCGCACGCACAAATCGATGAAGTCACGTTGGTAAGGCAAGGTCATGGGCTGATATTATCGCGCGCCATGCGCACCGTCATGTTGAACCTGACCGGACCTTATCTTATGCGGGGAATTTGCGCCTCAATGTCGATGTTGAGTTTTCGCGTTTGACGGAAATCGCCAAGCCCACCGTTCTGCAGGCTCTCGGGGATAAGCGGATGACCGCCGTCCTCTTGTTGAGCTTCGCCTCCGGATTGCCCTTCAACTTGACCGGCTTTACCTTGCAGGCGTGGCTCGCGTCCGCCGGGCTCGACATCAAGACCATCGGTATTTTTGGCTTGGTTGGCTTCCCCTACATTTTTAAGTTTTTGTGGGCGCCGTTGCTTGACCGATACCTGCCGCCGCTGTTGGGCCGGCGCCGCGGCTGGATTTTGATCTACCAATTGTGCCTGGCCGTCTCCATCGGCGTGATGGGCTTTTGTTCGCCGACCAAGGAGCCTTATGTGCTGGGCGCCGTGGCGCTGCTGGTCGCGTTCCTGTCCGCTTCGCAGGACATCGTGGTCGACGCGTACCGCGTCGACGTGATTCCGCCGAGCGAGCGAGCGCTCGCCGCAGCGGCTATTACATTCGGCTATCGCACGGCGGCCATGTTGGCGGGTACCGTGCTCGTGTTGATCGCCGCCGGGCTCGAACCTAAGGTGGGCCCCAGTCTCGCCTGGCGTTTCGCATTCTTGCTCGTTGCATGCATCATGGGGGCGACGATACTGGCGACTTTCTGGGCACCGGAGCCCGCCGTGCCCGGCCGGCCGCCACTCACCCTGGCGGACGCCGTCTGGCATCCTCTGCGCGATTTGCTGAGCCAGAAAGGCGCGGTGGGCTTCTTGTTGCTCGTGTTGCTCTACAAGGTGGGCGACGCCTTTGCGCTCAGCCTGTACAGCGCATTCATGATCAAAGGGGTGGGATTCTCGCTGCAGGAACTGAGCGTGGCCGGCAAGGTGAATATGACCATTTCCACCATGATCGGCGTAACGGTCGGCGGCGTCATTTACATCCGATGGGGGATGTTCCGATCGCTGCTGATCTTCGGCATCGGTCAGGCGCTCACCAATCTTCTCTATATGTGGCTAGCGCTCGCGGGGAAAAAAATATGGCTCTTGGTGCTCGCGACCAGCTTGGACACCGGAATCGGCGGCATGGGTCAGGCCGCGTTCGTCGCGTTCCTGGTGTCCCAGTGCAGCCCGAATTTCAGCGCCACCCAGTACGCGCTGCTGTCGGCGATGGCCGCTGTGCCGCGGGTCACCATGGGTGCGATCGCGGGGCAGGTCGTATCCGCCATTGGGTGGGCGAATTTCTTCGTCGTCACCTGCCTGACCGCCACACCGGGTCTCATTCTGTTGGTGATTTTTCGCCGGCGCATCAACGAACTCGCGGCACGCGAGGCGGCGAAGCGCTAGCTGAACCTAACGCCCTAGAATCGGTACGATCAGCGACGCAGCGACCAATCGCGCGGAGTGGACCAAAGGCTGCGCGCGTTGTCCTCAAATTCGCGATCCATGTCTTCGGCTTCCATATCCACGGCGCCCGACCAGTCCTCCGGCGCATCGGCCCCATCGATGAGTTCGTCCAGCAGCTGCTCGTTCCACGAATCGAATTCCATTTCAGTGACGGTACCGTCGAAGTATTGAATTTCAATGGTCTGGTCTTGGTCGTCGATCGCGACCACTTCAAAGAGCTCGTTGGTACCGCCTCGATACCATTGACCAACGATCGGCCTGATTACATTCATCGCCGTCTCCGTCTGCTATGCTCAAGTCCATTCAACTCCCAATGAGTCATTCGCGCAATATGTAATTTTTGCGCGCAGCAACATCGCCAGTGATCGAACAGCTCGTCAAATTCTTCGTTGTCTTTTTCGTCGTGGTCGACCCCATCTCACTGATCCCTTTATTTGCGGGCCTCACTCACGGCGCGAGCAACCGCTACAAGAAAAAGATGGCCGGCAAAGCAACCGCGATCGCGTTGGGGATTTGCGTGCTGTTCGCGTTGGTGGGCGCGAAGTTCTTGGACATCATGGGGATTTCCCTCAATGCGTTTCGTATCGCGGGCGGAACCCTGCTGTTCTTGATTGCGCTCGATATGGTGTTCGCGCGCACCTCAGGCACCCGCTCGACGACCTCCGAACAAGAAGAGGCCAAGAAGCGCGAGGACATTTCGGTGTTCCCGCTCGCGTTTCCCTTCATCGCAGGGCCCGGTGCACTTGCCACTATTTTGCTGACCGCCGGCGAAGTGGGCGCAAAACCGCTGCTGTTCGCGGGTTTGCTGTGCGTCGTCGCGCTGGTGCTGATCGTCTGTTGGGTCTTGATGCTTGCCACGCCGCGGCTGATGAAGGTGCTTGGGGTTACCGGCGCCAATGTGGTGAGCCGACTGTCCGGCGTGATTCTCGCCGCCCT
>PMMB01000010.1:0-285 GCA_003165495.1 Gammaproteobacteria bacterium
AAGACCGCCAAGGCGCTCGGCCTATCCATGACTGCTACGCTGCTGGCCCGCGCCGACGGGGTGATCGAATGAGGCGTGCATGTGGCCTAGTGGCACGAAACGGACATGCCGGCCCGCACGTCGGACGTCCGCTTCCGGGGGCAAAGCGGAAAACATAGGGTCGCAGCGAGTATTGCCTTGCACGAGAACATCATGGTCGCCGCGACGGTCGCGATCGGCGCTTTTGTGTTTCGACCGAGACAATTGATCGGTTACGATCGGCTGCGATCTCAACCGGCGTGACGC
>PMMB01000010.1:326-2605 GCA_003165495.1 Gammaproteobacteria bacterium
GCCAAAGGCCGCGCGATGCGCCGCAATCTCATGGGCGCGGCCTACGCCGACAAGCTAGATCAGCAGCTCTACACCGATCCGATCATGGAGAAATTTGCGGCGCTGACGCAGGAGACGGTGTTTGGCACGCTGTGGACGAGGCCTGGGCTCGACCTCAAGACCAGGACGTTGATCTGCGTCGTCTCCGACACCGCAACAGGGCGGACCCCGGAGCTGAAACTGCATATCCGCTTTGCGTGTAACCACGGCTGGACCGAGGACGAGCTCGTCGAGGCGATTCTGCACCTGCTCGGCTATGTCGGCGCGCCTCTTGTGCGCGAGGCGCTGCTAGTCGCGAAGGAGACCTTTGCGGAGATGCGTGCCGAGAATCCGGTCACGTCATAACATCTAGCTTGCAATCCGTTACTGGCACTTCTCGGACCTTCCGCGATGTCCGAGGTTAGTCTGCTTTCGGGGATAAACCGGACTCACGATTGCGACCACCGAACTTCCGTTTTCGACCCAAAGCGGAGGGGCGCCAAGAATATCAACGGCCGTGGTGAACAATTCACGATTTCTTCGCAACGATCCCAAGGCTTGGCACGGGCACGCCTCTCTCGTAGCGGATCGATTGCTGTTCAAGCTGTAACACCACAAGACCGGCTGCCTCGATCGACGCGCGCACATAAGAAGCACTATGAGCGTAGCGTCTGCCCTCGCCCATAATAAAACCTTCGCCGTCGTGCCTTTCCAAGGTGAAAGCCAAAAGGCCGCCGGAAGGCAGAACACGGCTCGCTTCCTTCAGAACCGGAAAGAGATCCGCGACATAGATCATCGCGTCGGCGGAGAGGACGAGTTCTACGCTGGAGTCAGGCGTCGTACGCAGACCCTCTAGCATATCGGTAACTTTAAGCTGGGCATAGAGACCCGTGGCGCGTGCCTTTTCGATCATACCCGGCGAAAGGTCGATGCCGATGAATTGATCGACCATTTTAGCAAAGGCGACCGCCGCCAGTCCTGTACCGCAACCGAGATCGATCGCGTGTTTGAAATTGGCCGGCTTCTGATGTGCTTGGCACGCGGACCGCACCGCCTCAAACAGCACCGAGGGTCCGCGATATCCAAGACGCTCCACCAGAGCGGTGTCGAAGGTAGCCGCATATTGATCGAACAGCAAACGCACATAGGCTGGTGGCATTTCGGACAAATCGTCAGCGCCCAGCCGCATCAGTTCGACGCTCGCACCGAACGGATCGGAAGGATCTATTTCACGCGCCCGGCGTAAGGCCTTGATCGCGCCGTCACGATCCCCGAGTTGCTCAAGCACTTTTCCAAGCAACCGCCAGACAGACACACGGTCCGGCTCTAACTCAGATGCCCGCCGATAGCTAACCGCTGCCTCTGCAGTCCTACCGAGATTGCGCTGGCAATCACCTTTGACACAGAGAGCTTCAGCCTGATCCGGGGAAATGGCCAGCGAAAGATCGCAC
Organism: Gammaproteobacteria bacterium; assembly: GCA_003165495.1. Taxonomy (GTDB): domain Bacteria; phylum Pseudomonadota; class Gammaproteobacteria; order Steroidobacterales; family Steroidobacteraceae; genus Bog-1198. The sequence goes on from PMMB01000010.1 coordinate 1,796, forward strand.
TTGGCGAGCGCCTCCTCATACCGGCCTAATTCGAGCAAGACGCCGCCGCTCAGAGCTGATGCCTCCGCATTGTTGGGATCGAGCGTAAAAGCATGCTGATAGGTCAGCAACACTTCATTGTATCGACGCTGTATTCGCAGCAGGTTTCCTAATTTAATCCAACCCGCGGCCCGATTTGGAGCCAGCTTGATCGCGATGTCGAAGCTTTTCCTGGCGTCATCCAACTTGTTCTGGTCTCGAAGTAGCTCCCCGAGATTCAAGAAATATTCGTGATTGTTCGGATTGCATCTGATTGCCGAGGCGATCAGATCGACGGCCAAATCCAGCCTGTTGGTCTGCCAGTGGACCAAACCAAGAAGATGGAGCGAATCCGCGTGCTTCGGATCAAGCGTTAATGCCTGTCGACAGCGGTCTTCGGCCGGTGCATATCGTTTGGACAAAAAGTGGCGCACGGCGGCGTCGTACAGATCGGTCGGAGAGCGCTTTGTTCTGCTCTGCTCATGGCTTTTGAAACGAGGTCGAAGCCGACCCATTGTATAAGTCCTTTGGAATTGACCAACGTATCATTGTCGCAGAGACCCGAATCAATTCCATGATAAACCCAACTCCTAACGAAGAGATAACTCTCGAAGTCATTGCGCGAGGAGCACGTGATGCATCCGGGTGGCAGAAGTATCACCGAGCTCTTCGGAAAGCCGGGCTTTCCGAGTGATAACGGGCCATTTCAGAAAAGGGATGTCGGCTTCTGGGGGTATAGCGGAAGTCGCATTTTACAACCCCGAGGTCAGCTTTTGACCCTGGTTGTGTGAA
>PMMB01000177.1:0-3999 GCA_003165495.1 Gammaproteobacteria bacterium
TGCGGACTTACGCTCTTCCTCTTCTCCTTTCACGATCACGCGGTCATGAAGGGGACGAATCTTCATAAGACAAGACTCCTAATGCTTGAAATACTGGGTTTGTTAAGAGGCAGAGGGTTATTAGCACTCTCCACCTGTGGCTGCTAATAATAGCGGCGAATTTGCACGATTCAAGACCTGCGTCACTAAATTTTTGCCGTATCGCAACAATTCTGCGTTCCGGCGGCCATTTTGCGGGAGGCCGGCCTGCCGGTGCGCGACTGCGATAAAGTATCACCATGAAAATGCCGCTCCTGGCCTTGTTGCTGGTCGGTCTCGTGGGTGCAGCGAGCGCCAAGCCCTGGTGGATGCGCGGGATTGAATCCAATGAGTCCGACTTTCTGGCGCCGGACGTGGCGTTTCGCGTCACTGCAGGCGTCGACGGCAACGCCGTACGGGTACGTTGGCTCATCGCCGATGGCTACTACCTATATCGCAGTAAAATCGAGATCAAGGCGGAAAGCCCGGATCTCGTGATCGCAGCGCCACTACTGCCCGCAGGGCGGGTAAGGGTCGATCCGTATTTGGGCACTCAGGAAATCTATCAGCATCAGGTGGAAGCCACCGCGGTCTATACCCGCTTCGACGCGGGCGCCCATCCCCTGCAAATCAAAGTGACCTATCAAGGCTGCGCCGAGGCCGGCCTGTGCTACCCACCCATCAGCAAGGTGCTGTTTCCCCAACAGGCGGCGCCGGCTGCCGCCCCGACGCCGCATCCTTGGGAGGGTGTTGCCATCCTTGCCGGCGGCGTTGCCTTTCTCTTGGCGGGGCTATTGCTGCGCAAGGGACGCAAGCTCGACCTTCCCGCGGCATGAACACGCAGGCAGCGCGCATCACGGGCGCCGCATTGCTCGCGGTGCTGGGGATTTGGGCAGGAGCCAAGGTCTATTCCATTCGCGGTGCCGCGCCAAGCCAGCGCGGGGTCGCGGTGCCTGCCGGCGAAGCCAGCGCCCCCAATTCCGGCGATTTGGCGCACGCGCCCGAGGGCGCAGCCCCTGAAGGCGCATTGCCGCCCGCCAAGATTCCGGATCGGCTGCCGCAGTTCTCACTCGAGGACCGCGCGGGTAAAGCCACCTCCATCGCGTCCTTCGGCGGTAGGTCCTTAATCATCAATTTTTGGGCTACCTGGTGCGCGCCCTGCCGCCGCGAAATACCGCTGCTCGAGACCTTGCACGCTGAATGGGCTGGGCGCGACATGAGCGTGGTCGGCATCGCCGTCGACAATCGCGACAAAGTGCTGGAATTTGCCGGCCGCTTCAAAATCGGCTATCCGCTGCTCATGGGCGAACAAGACGCCCTCGATGCTGCCACCGCTTTTGGGGTGGAATCGCCGGTATTCCCGTTCACGGTATTCACGGACCGCCGCGGCGAAGTGGTCGCCCTGTTTGTGGGAGAATTGCACAGGCCGCAGGCCGAACTCATCCTGTCGGAGGTGCAAAACCTGAATAAGGACCTCGTGCAGCTCCCGGCGGCCCGGCGCGCCATTGAGGAAGGCTTGCGCGCACTTAAGCCAAGTACGTAGTTTACCGCCCCTTCCGGCGACGTTCGCCGCCGAAGCTTGCCATTTCACCTCTATTTCTGGTTATTATCGCGGACCTTTGCAACGCGACGGCGCCGAACTTAAGGCGATATGGCTAGAATTCTGCTGCTAAATGGTCCGAACTTGAATCTTCTCGGGCTCCGCGAGCCGGAGATTTACGGTTCTGCCAGTCTGCAAAGTATCGAGGCCAAGCTCGAGGGGATCGCCCGCGCTCGCGGCCACTCATTGGTCGCGATGCAGAGCAATGCGGAGCATGAGCTGATTGCGAAGATTCAGGCCACGCAGCGCGATGGCTTTGCGTTCGTGATCATCAATCCGGCGGCGTACTCGCACACCAGCATTGCTTTGCGCGACGCCTTTCTCGGGGTCGCCGTGCCCTTCATCGAGGTTCACTTGAGCAACGTGTTCGCACGCGAGGCTTTTCGACGGCATTCCTATTTGTCCGACATCGCGGTCGGCTGCATTTTCGGATTGGGGCCCATCGGCTACGAGCTGGCGCTCGAGGCCGCATGCGCACGCCTGTCCAACACCAAAAACTAAAAATTCTTCAAGGGGTTCGCGGATGGATATTCGCAAGGTAAAGAAATTGATCGAGCTGCTGGAGGAATCCGGTATCTCGGAGCTGGAGATTTCCGAGGGCGAGGAATCCGTGCGCATCAGTCGCCATCCGCGGATGGCCATGCAGGCTCCGATGGGCATGGCAAGTCCCATGATGCAAGCTGCGGCGGTCACCGCCGCAGCCATGCCGGCGACCGCCGCCGGCGAACACAAGCCGCAAAAAGACGACTACACGGTCACCTCGCCGATGGTGGGCACGTATTACTCTGCCGCCTCGCCGGGCGCCAAGTCCTTCGTCGAGATCGGCAGCGAAATAAAAGTCGGCCAGATTCTGTGCATCATCGAGGCTATGAAGATGATGAATCAAATAGAGTCCGACAAGGCAGGAAGGGTCACCGCGATACTCGCCAAGAACGGCGAGCCAGTCGAGTTTGGCCAACCGCTGTTCATCATCGAATAGCCGCGATGATCGAAAAAGTCGTCATCGCTAACCGCGGCGAGATCGCACTTCGCATCTTGCGTGCCTGCCGCGAACTCGGCATCAAGACCGTCGCGGTGCACTCGACCGCCGACTTCAATACGAAGCATGTGTTGCTCGCCGACGAGACCGTCTGTATCGGGCCGCCGCAATCGGCTCTGTCGTATTTGAATATGCCCGCCATCATCAGTGCCGCCGAGGTGACCGACTCGGTTGCCATTCATCCGGGCTACGGTTTTCTGTCGGAGAACGCGGACTTCGCCGAACGCGTCGAAAAGAGCGGCTTCATCTTCGTGGGGCCCCGCGCCGAGACCATCCGCTTGATGGGCGACAAGGTGTCCGCCATCAAGGTCATGAAGGCCTCGGGTGTGCCCTGCGTGCCCGGCTCGGATGGGCCGCTTGGGCTGGATGTCGACGAGAATTTCCGCGTCGCCAAGGACATCGGCTATCCGGTGATCATCAAGGCCTCCGGCGGCGGCGGCGGCCGCGGCATGCGGGTGGTGCACACGGATGCATCGTTGCTGAATGCCATCAGCGTCACCCAGTCGGAGGCGCTCGCCGCCTTCGGTAATCCCCAGGTCTACATGGAGAAGTTTCTCGAGAAGCCGAGGCATATCGAGTTCCAGATTCTCGCCGACAATTACGGCAATGTGGTGCACTTGGGCGAGCGCGACTGTTCGATGCAGCGCCGCCACCAGAAAGTCATCGAAGAAGCTCCGGCACCGGGCTTGACGACCAAGCAGCGCAAGACCATGGGCGAACGCTGCGCCAGGGCGTGCCGGGAGGTCGGCTATCGCAATGCGGGCACGCTCGAGTTCTTGTACCAGGACAACGAATTCTTTTTCATCGAGATGAACACGCGTGTGCAAGTCGAACATCCGGTGACCGAACTCGTGACCGGTATCGATATCGTCAAAGCACAGCTGCTCATTGCCGCGGGCGAACCGTTGCCCTACGGCCAGGCCGACATCCAGATTCGCGGCCACGCGGTGGAATGCCGCATCAACGCCGAGGACCCCAAGACCTTCGTGCCTTCACCAGGACCTGTCCGTCTGTGGCACTCGCCCGGCGGTCCGGGCATTCGGGTCGACAGCCATGTCTACACCGGTTACAACGTACCGCCGTTCTATGACTCCATGATCGGCAAGGTCATCGCCTATGGCGACACGCGGGATACGGCCATCGCGCGCATGCGGAACGCTTTGGCGGAGATGGTCGTCGAAGGAATCAAGACCAACATCCCTCTGCATCAAGAGATATTCAATCATTCCGCTTTTCGCCAGGGCGGCACCGATATCCATTATCTAGAGCGACGCTTGGGATTGAAGTGACATCCAAAGGGTGTTGCATCGATGACGTTCTATGAAATCGAATTCCCGCTCGC
>PMMB01000177.1:4109-5882 GCA_003165495.1 Gammaproteobacteria bacterium
CCGCACATCACACAGACCGCGCGCGTAAGACCGGTCAAGAACCAGGACTGGGAGCGCGTGTGGCTCACCGACTGGAAATCGATGCGCTTCGGCCGGCGGCTTTGGGTCTGCCCGCGCACGGCTGAACCTCCGCAGGACCCGGACGCTGTTGTGGTGCGGCTCGACCCAGGGCTTGCGTTCGGCACCGGCTCGCATCCCACCACGGCGCTGTGTCTGCAAATATTGGATTCATTGCCCGTATCCGGCCGCAACGTGATCGATTATGGGTGCGGCTCCGGCATCTTAGGGATTGCCGCGCTGAAGCTGGGCGCGGCTCACGTGACGGCGGTTGATCTAGATCCCCAGGCACTTCTAGCGACGCGCGACAACGCGATTCGCAACGGCGTCTGCGCGAGCATCGACGTGCAGGGCGTCGATGTGGCGGGCGTCGACAGCGGCTTGGCGCAAGCCTACTGTGTCATGGCCAATATTCTTGCAGGCCCCTTGATCGAATTGGCGCCTAAACTGACGGCAGCCTGCGAGCCGGGAGGCTGTGTGCTTCTGTCCGGCCTATTGAAAACGCAGGCCTACGCGGTAAAAGCCGCCTACGCCACGGGTTTTGATATGGTGCAAGTCGTTGAGCGCGATGATTGGTGCTGCATCTACGCTCAGAGAGGCGCTTAAGCGGTGTATACGCAATGTTCAAAATGCGAGACCGTCTTCAAATTGTCGGCGGAAGTGCTGCGCGCTGCGGGCGGCCAGGTGCGCTGCGGAAGGTGCGGCGAGGTGTTCAATGCCTTGGTGCGCCTTGCCGAAGATTCGACTGCTTTCGCGACCGGCGAATCACCGCTCGATTTGGAATCGCGCGCCGACAGCATTCTGGAATCGGTAACCCCGCTGCAGGTCGCGCAAGCGGTGGCCAAGGACTACGAAAATTTCGCCCCCCCGGGGGTTGAGATCGCGCAGCTCGAAGTTCTGGACTTAGACACCGACGTGCTGGACAGCGACGCCGCGGACGCCGACCGCTCGATGGAATACACGCTTCCTCCCGGGGAACTGGATCGGATTTTTGTCGCATCCAAAGAGCGGGCACCATTTGCGGAGCCGCACCTGGAGCCGCCCCTGGAGAGCGCTGCCGTCGATGCTCCGCCCACCCAAACCCACGTCAGCGGATTCGAAGTGCCTGACGATGTTGTCGCTGAGGTGCTGGCGGGAGTCGAGCGTGAACTAGAATCTCTGGCCGCGCTGCGAAATGCCGGGCGCAGCGGCGCGCAGCGCGGACGGTTGATCTTGTGGCTCAGCGCCGCCATCGTCTCCTCGCTGCTGCTGATGGCTCAGGTCGTGCACCAGAATCGAGAATGGTTTGTCACCCATGCCCACGGACCCTTGGGTGCCGTCGTGCATGCGCTTTACCGAGCGCTGGGCACTCCCTTGCCCGGGCCGGCGAGTCTTTCTGCCTATCAGCTCCGCCAGTGGGGCGTTACCGGCGATCCGGATGCGAATGGCAAATTGCGAGTACGCGCCAGCATCCTCAACGCGGCCGCGCAGTTGCAGCCCTACCCGTTGTTGCGCGTGACGCTTGCTGATCGCTTTGGCAAAGGTATTGGCCGGCGCGACTTCGAGCCGGCGGAATATTTGGGCAAACCGGCTGCGAGGCTGCTTGCGCCCGGCGAGCGCGTCGATGCGACTTTGGAAATAATGGATCCCGGCAAGAACGCCGAAGGGTTCGAAATCGATGTGTGCCTGCGCGGCGTCGATCAAAGAATCTCGTGCGCCAACGACGCTGCGGCGCAG
>PMMB01000115.1 GCA_003165495.1 Gammaproteobacteria bacterium
GGCATCCTGCTTCTGGGTTTCAGCGTGCGCGTCCGCTTCGGCAGAAAGCAGGATATTGCGACGCTGGCGATGGAGCCCCACCAATACGAAGAGCTGTAACGACCGCCGCCACTAGTATGGGCGGTCGCCGATCACGGTTGCGCGGTGCATGACGCGCCGCTGCGGAAGGTAGTCCGCGACGGCGTAGTGATGGGTGACGCGGTTATCCCAGAACGCGACGTCGTCTACGCTCCACTGCCAGCGCAGCGTGAACTCAGGACGAGCCGCGTGCGCAAACAAAAAGGACAGCAGCGCATCGCTCTCGCGCGCGCTGACCTCATGGATGCGGGTGGTGAATCCCTGGTTGACGAACAGGCTTTTGCGCCCGGAGACCGGATGCGTGCGCACCACCGGATGCGTCACCGGTGGATGCTTTGCTACCGCGCGGTCGTAGCGCTCCTTGAACCCGGGATCCGCGCCCCAGCGGTCTGCCGGGAAGGACTTGACCACGGAGTGTTCGGCGGTCAAGTCTTCCAGCAGCCGCTTCATCGGCCCGGACAGGGCATCATAGGCGGCTAGGTTGCTCGACCAAAGAGTGTCCCCGCCCACGCTCGGCAGCTGCTTGGCGGCCAGGATGCCGGCGAGCGGCGGCGTCGGGCTGAAGGTGACGTCGGTGTGCCAGTTGTCGTTGTCGGGCAGAAAGTCTCCATGCGTGTCGAGCACCAGGATCTCAGGCAATTCAGGCAGCACCGGATAGATCGGATGAATGTGAAGCTCGCCGAAGTGTGCCGCAAACCGGCACTGCTGCTGAGGAGTGAGCGGCTGTCGGCGGAAGAATAGAATCTGGTGTTCGACCAACAGTTCACCGAGACGGTCGATGGACTGCTGCGGCAGTTCATCGGCGAGGGTGATGCCGTCAACAAGGGCGCCAAGCGCGGGGGTCAGGCGGGAAATAGTAATGGTCATGTTGATCGCTTGTTTAGGGTGCTTGAAGCCTGGCAATGACGGTGTGACAACGCTCCGGGCGGCATCATGCCATGCGTCCCCACCACGACGCGAGGCGCTTGTGCAGCAGGGGTGCCCGATCTCGATTACCATGTGCAGTCCATGAATTCATCGAAGCGGCGTGCACGGATCTTCGGCGCCATTGTTGCGGGTGCGCTGCTGAGTTGTATGGCCGATTCGCAATCGGCCCGTAGCGAAGTGCGGATCGGGGCCGATGGGATCGGCGGCACCGTTACTAGCCCTCGCGGCGCGGAAGCCGGCGTCTGGGTCATCGCCGAAACGCGTGATTTTCAGACACGATTCGCCAAAATCGTAGTGACTGATGAGGCCGGGCGCTTTCTTCTTCCGGATCTTCCCAGGGCGAAGTACAGCGTCTGGGTGCGCGGCTATGGCCTCGCCGACTCGCCCAAAGTCGACGCCATCCCCGGCCGCCATCTCGACCTTGAAGCCGTCATCGCTCCGGATGCCGCCAGCGCAGCCAAGACCTATCCTGCCGCCTATTGGTACGCGATGATGAAAATTCCCGAGGAGGCGCAGGTGGCAACGCTGCCGGGCGGCCGCAACGGCTATCTCATGTGGATGAAGAGCATGGGTTGCATCGGTTGTCATCAACTGGGGAATTTGGCGACGCGCACCATCCCGAAGGACCTGGGCACGTTCAAGTCCTCGCAGGAAGCGTGGCTGCGGCGCGTGCAGTCTGGGCAGGCCGGCAGGCAGATGATCAACATCGTGCAAGGTGCGCTCGCGGGCATTCCGATTCACTATCTCGCGGATTGGACCGACCGCATCGCCGCCGGCGAAGTACCGGCGGTACCGCCCTCGCGTCCCAGCGGCATCGAGCGCAACGTCGTCGCGACAGTGCGCGACTGGTCAGACGCCAAAGCGTATATACACGACCTGTCGGGAACTGATCGCCGGAATCCAACGGTCAACGGCTATGGTCTGCTCTACGGCGCCCCGGAACTGAGCACCGACAATTTTCCGGTGCTCGATCCGCTCCATAATCTCGCCACCACGTTCAAGGCGCCCGTACGTGACGCCAATACGCCGACGACTCACGACGACCCGGTGCTTAGCCCCTCGCCGGACTGGGGGGAGGAGCGAATTTGGGATAGCCGAGCGATTGCGCACAATCCGATGCTCGATCGCTCCGGTCGCGTCTGGTACACCGCGCGAATTCGTGCAGCGGAAAATCCGCCGTTTTGCAAAAAGGGCTCGACGCATCCGTCCGCGAAAGAGTTTCCCATCGACGTGTCGGAGCGCCAGCTTGCGGTGTATGAACCGAAGAGCGGCAAATATGCATTCGTCGATACCTGCTTTGGCACCCACCATCTGCAATTCGCCGAAGACGCGAACGATACCCTCTGGACCAGCGGCGGTCACGAGGTCATCGGCTGGCTCGACACTAAGAAATTCGATCTGACCGGCGATGCGGCGGCGTCTCAAGGGTGGGCTCCTTTGGTGCTCGACACCAACGGCAACGGCAAGCTCGATCCTTGGGTCGAACCCGGTCAACCCGTGGACCCCAGGCGCGACCTGCGTCTGGCGGTCAGCCTTTACGCGATCATGCCGAATCCTGCCGATGGAAGCGTCTGGGGCTCGGTGGCATTTCGTTATCCCGGCGCCCTTGTTCGGTTCGACCCGCGAACCAGACTCAGCGAGATCTACAATGTGCCCGCGCCCGGCTTCGGTGTGCGCGGCGCCGACATTGATCGCGACGGCGTGGTATGGGTGTCCTTGGCAAGCGGGCATTTGGGGGAGTTCGATCGGCGCAAGTGCAAGGGTCCTCTCAACGGTCCGACCGCGACGGGCGACCACTGCCCCGAAGGCTGGAGCTTCCATCGCTTGCCGGGTCCTGGTTTTGTGAACATGCCGCAAATGAGTGTCGAGTCGAGCTATTACACGTGGGTGGATCAACACGACACGCTAGGGTTAGGCGCGAACGTGCCGATTGCAACGGGCAATCTGTTTGACGGCGTGCACGCGCTGGTCCAGGGAAAGTTCGTGACGCTGCGCATTCCGTATCCCCTCGGGTTTTATGCCAAGGGTCTGGAAGGCCGTATCGATGCCGCCGCCGCGGGTTGGAAGGGACGCGGCATCTGGATTACGAGCGGGGACCGGACGCCCTGGCACAAAGAAGGGGGCAAGGGCACCAAACCGCTGGTCGTCCACTTTCAGATTCGCCCATCACCGCTGGCCGATTGAACCGCCAACCAATGGAAGCTACGCAAGCTGCCCATCTACAGGCGTCCTGAACCTGAATGACACGTACAATTTGCGGTCCGCACTTAAGGGGGTTCTGCCATGCAAGGCTGCTTCTTGAGATTCTACGTACACGAAGGCCATCGTCATCATGGACGCCTGCTATGGGAATGGCTGCTTGAGCAAGCCAATAAGATCGGGATCCGCGGCGGTTCGGCCTTTCGGGCGATGGGCGGATTCGGCCGTCACCATATCGTGCATGAGGCTAAATTCTTCGAGCTCGCCGGCTCGATCGCGGTGGAAGTGGAATTCATCGTCACGGACGAGGAGTCGGGCAAGATCCTCGAGCTGTTGCACCGGGAGAAGATTCGACTGTTCTACGCGCACATTCCGGCGCGCTTCGGTGTGATCAATCCCGATGCTGCCGATCCGCCGTCAACCGACATAGCCGCACAATGACCGAGATCTGGACACAGGCAGCCGTCATCGGCAGCGCCCCCGGAACACCACCACTATGAGGAACGAGTTTGCCTCACTCTGGTGTCTTGATCCGTCGGTCACCTACCTGAACCACGGATCGTTCGGCGCCTGCCCCTCCGCAGTGCTGGAAGTGCAGGCGGCGCTGCGCCTGGAAATGGAGCGAGAGCCGGTCGACTTCTTGGTGGCAGCCCTGCCCGCTCGCCTCAACGTGGCACGGGAAACGCTAGCCGCGTTTCTGCTTGCCGAGCCGGCAGACTTGGTTTTCGTGCCGAACGCGACGGCCGGAGTAAACGCGGTGCTGCGCTCACTCTCGCTTGAGCCCGAGGATGAGCTGCTGCTCACGAACCATACTTACGCTGCATGCCGCAAGACTATCGAGTTCGTAGCTGAACGAACCGGGGCGCGCGTGGTGGTGGCGAACCTGCCGTTCCCGTGCCGCCATGACGAGGAGATCATCTCCTCGGTGCTGGCGTGTGTATCACCGCGCACACGGCTGGCGCTCCTGGACCATGTCACGAGTCCGACTGCCCTGGTGCTGCCCGTGGCGCGTTTGGTGAGCGACCTGCGGACCCGCGGCGTCGATACGCTGGTGGACGGTGCACATGCCCCCGGTATGGTGCCGCTCTGCCTGTCGGATCTCGGTGCGGCTTACTACACCGGCAATGCCCACAAGTGGCTTTGCGCCCCCAAGGGCGCCGCCTTCCTTCACGTGCGCCGCGATCGACAGGCGCAGCTGCATCCGAATGTGATCAGCCATGGCTACACTGCGGGATTCCACGCGGAATTCGACTGGACCGGGACTTTCGATCCAACGCCTTGGCTGTGCATCCCTGAGGCACTGCGTTTCATCGGCAGTCTGCTGCCCGCCGGCTGGCCGCAAGTGATGGCGACCAATCGTGCCCTGACACTGCAGGCCCGCACCTTGCTGCTGGAATCATCTGGAATCGATGCTCCCTGCCCGGAAGCGATGATCGGATCGATGGCTTCGATACCGTTGCCGCCGGCCGCGGTCGGTTCCCCGGCTCACCGACTCGACTGCGCGGGCCTACACACCTGGTTCCGCAAACGGGGCGTCGAGACCTGGCTCTATCCACATCCCGTACCGCTGCTGCGCATCTCTGCGCAGCTATACAACAACCTGAGCCAGTTTAAAGAGCTCTCGCGTCTGCTCGAGCAAGCATTGCGTGGCCGCTGACCAGGACCAGACCCATATCCGGGCGCGGCTGTCGACCTTCGACACTGCGATGGTGGTGTTTAGCCTGGTGGTGGGCATCGGCATCTTTCGTACGCCCGCGATCGTTGCCAGTGCGGCTGGCGGTACTTCCCTATTCTTCGCCGCGTGGATCGCGGGCGGCTTCATCAGCCTGATCGGCGCTCTGACGTTCGCGGAGATCGGATCGCGGTATCCGCGCGCTGGAGGCTATTACCGCGTTGTCGCAGACTGCTACCACCCGACGCTGGCGTTCATGTTGAATTGGTCGCAGACATTGATGCAGGGCGCTGGCGCGGCCGGCGTGGCGTTCATCGGCGCCGATTACCTAATGCCGGTGCTGCTGCCGCCGCAGTGGCGCACGCCGCATGCGTCACTCGTTCTGGCGTGCGCGACGATGCTGAGCCTGCTGATCTTGAACTACCGCGGCGTAAAACCCGGCGCACGCATCCAGAATCTACTGTCGATTCTCAAGATCGTCATGATCGTCGGTCTCGCGGCACTTGCCCTACTGCTCGCTCCACGCACGCGCATGATAGAACCTGTCTCTTCCGCGCCCTCCGGACTGCGCCTGGCGTCGGCATTGATACCGTGTTTCTACGCCTATGGCGGTTATCAATTGACGATAAATCTTGGCGCCGACTTGAAGGACGCCAGGCGACGTTTTCCGCTCGCCATAACGGCCGGCATGTTCACCGTGGTCGGCCTCTACCTGTTGCTTAATTTTGCCTATCAGCGCGTGTTGGGAATCGGCGGCATCGCGGACTCGAAGCTGGTGGCGGCGGCATTGTCGCGTGCGACCTTCGGGTCCTCCGGCGAAGTGCTGATCTCGATCGCCGTATTCCTGTCCGCTGCCGGATTCGTGAATGCGACGATCATGCAGATGCCGCGAAGTTTCTATGCGATGGCGCAGGATGGCGTGCTACCGCGTGCGTTCCTGCGCGTGAATCCGGACACTCAGGTGCAGGAAGTGGGCCTGCTGTTCTTTGGGGTCACGATGCTGCTGCCGGCGTTCGTGCTCGGGTCGTTCGAGAAGCTGCTGAACTATGTGATGTTCACCGATACGGTGACGCTCGCCGTCGTCGCCTCGACGCTGTTCGTGCTGCGGCGTCGCCACGCCGGTGAAGGCGGTTTTTCGATGCTGGGGTATCCCCTGCTACCGGCTTTCTATATTGTCTGTCTGCTCGGCGTCGCAGCGCGCGTCTTTAGCTTGGAGCCCCGTCTCGCACTGACCGGTATCGTCATCTTGCTCACCGGCTGGCCGCTGTTTCGTCTGGGGCACAAGTTGTTCAACGGCTAGGGCGCAAGCCGTGCTCGCATACGACGGACGGTTGCATCGAACAAGAGACGGGCCACTCGGATACCGCTGCCCAAGTCAGTGACCGCGGCGCGGCAGCGTTGCTGAACCGCTTCACTTAGCAGCACATCCTCGCCGCCGAGCGCGCCCGCCTGGCACTGTATTTCCGCCGCGCGCTGGACAGTCCACAGCAGCATGAAAGTAGTGGGGATATCGCGCTCACAGACCGCGATCCCGTGGTTCCGCAGGACCAACACATGCTTGTCGCCCAGACTCGCAATCATCCGGCTGCGCTCGTCGGCATAGAGAGTGATGCCTTCGAAATCGTGATAGCCGACGCGGCCGTAGAATTGCGCGCCGTAAAAGTTATTGTGATCAAAACCGCCGCGTTTCATGGCGACTGCCGACACCGCCGTGGTGTGCGTATGCGCCACGCAGGCAACGTCCGAGCGTGTCTCGTGAATTGCGCCGTGCAAAGCAAAGCCGGCCGGATTGCCCGAATAGTCGGATGGTTCAACCAGACGGCCATCGACGCCCACTTTGAGCAAGTTCTCCGGAGTAATTTCCATGTAGTTGAGCCCGAAGGGATTTACCAGATAGTGGTGTGCCGCCCCGGGCAACCGTACCGAGATATGATTGAAAATCATTTCCGTCCAACCAAGAAAATCAACGAGATGATAAAAATCGGTGAGTTCGCATCGCAGGCGCCACTCCTCCGGGTCCGTCACGGATGGGGACAAGCGAATGGGTAACATATCGATGCTCCTGTCATTTGCTCAATCGCGCGCGCCATCGGCGCGGTGCTTGGCCGGCAGTTAAATTTCCGGGCCGCGCGGTATTATAGGTTCGACCCGTATCGGAGACGAGGGTATGCGTAGCGTAACCCTCACTGCCGGAGGCGTCGCCGTCATGCCGGGCAAAGCCATCCATACCGCAGCTGCCGGCAAGTCCGAAACTGGGTCGCGTCATCCCTGACACTTTGATTGCCGGCCTGGTGCACCACTCAACCGCCGGGGCGGTGTAATCATCTGGCCGCGCCCCAATCCGGGAACGCACGCAAGGCGTCAACGTAGTTGTGTATGACGTCTGTGTGAGCATCCTCCTGCCAGCCTCCGGGGACGGGGCTCTTGAAGAGATCGCGAGGTCGGCCTTGATCGTCAATCGAGTAGAGCGTGAAATCCAGCGCCTGCCGAGCTTCGCTGGCCAAGGTCGACGATCCGGTGGCTTTCGCGTAGAGCGCAAGCACCGCGCCGTAAGTTGCATTGATGCCGCCCCAGGCCTGCCTGTCCTCATCCTGCTCGTGACAAACGGTGATGCCGAATTCCGCGTGAGTGAAGTTCCTGCGAACGAATTCGATCAGGGTGCCGGAATCGGCGCGCCATTCGGGATCGAGCAATTCCCTTTTCTCGAGCAAATACCGCGCAAGATTCAGCGGTGCCCAGGCCGTACGGTTGGTGGGCGTATCGTGATCCTCGAAAAACTGAGCAAATAGGCCGCCATCGGCAGCGGCGTCGGGAATTTGAAAACGCCTGATCCATTTCCATAAGGAATGGCGCGGAGCAGAAAACTCCTCATAGCCATGCGCGAGCAGCACGTCATAAAGCCGCAGGATATAGGTCATGTTCCCCGACACAGGCCCTCGATCCTCACCGTTGCGATAATCGGTGCGAAAGGGCCAGGGCGAATGGGATGCATCACCGTCTTTCTGATTGGCAGCAAGGACGCGGGCGTTCTGCAGCCCCTGTTCCAAGTACTTGCGCTCGCCGCCAGCCTCGAACAGCAGCACCAAAGCGTAGCCGGCGATGCCGCCTTTGTCGGGCTCTATCTCATATGGGCGATCGGCTTGCGAGCCGCAGTCCGCATGCAGCGGAAACTGATCTCGCTTGCCGGTCGAGCGCGTGAACGTCGGATATTGGCCGGTTTTCGGCGTGAGCGATTCCTTTACCAGATACTCGCCCATAGAACGTGCCGCCTGCAGAAACCAAGGATCCTGCTTGCCGCGCAGTTCATGGAATTTGAGGTAGGAGAGAATGCCCATCCCATTCTGTGTCGCCGGAATCGTGTCGGTGCGATCGGGGATAGGGGTCCAGCCGCCATCCAGAAAAGTTGCCAAGACAAAGCGGGGATACCCATGGTCCGCCGGACACTGCTGGTAGAATTTCATCTCTCGGTCCAGGGCCTCGTTCCACGACGTCCAGGGCCTTAGCTGACCTTGCGCATCAAAGCTTGCCGTATGCCCTGCGATAATGACCGGCTGATGGGTTTGACGATCTGACACGCGCCTTGGTCCGAGCCGGACTCAATGTCCGCCGCCAACGATACCGCCTTATTGCTGGAACGCAAATGACGCCCGTTCACCGCGCGCGCCCATTCAGCGTGCATCGAGCTCCGGGTAGTGTCGGAAGATTCCGTCCTCGTTGAATGCAATGCGGCGCGGGGAAGCGAGGTAGGCAGCGATCCGCGGGCGTTCTCGCACTCTTCCATGCAACGCCACGAGCCGCCGATACTTGCGTGCCGCCTTGGCCATCGCACGCGGGAATGCGTAGTTTAATCCCGCCATGATTTGAAACATCGACAGGTCCGCGTAAGTCAGTTTCGCGCCGGCCAGATAGCGTTCCCCCCGCGCGTTTCTCGCCAGCACCTGCTCGAAGTAGCCGAGGAATTTGGGCCCCCGGTTCTTCAGAAAATCCGCGGCCCGGCGGCGCGCCTCTTTCTTCTGGTCCTCGTAATAAAGGCCGGCCGCCACCGGGTGATGCGTGTCGTGTATTTCGCCCAGGAAATCCGCCATCGTGAGTTGCAGCTCGTGCGTCCACAGCCGCCCGCCCTCATCTTGCGGGGCAAGGCCGTGGCGTGAGCCGAGGAACTGCAGAATGTTGGCTGTCTGGCCGATGACGAGCCGACCGGCCTTGAGAAACGGTGGCGCAAAGGGTGGCCGTTCGATATTGCGACTGTGCAGAAAGCGCATGAGCGCCGCAACTCCGGCTCCTTTGCCGGACTCGCGCGCCACATCCCGATATCGCGCGCCGGCCTCTTCCAGAACCAAACGCACGAATTCACCGCGACCTTGAATCGTCGGCCAGTAATAGAGTTCGTAGTTCATCGCGTGACCTCATGTATCCGCACACTCCTTCAACAGATTGCCGTTTGGACGAGGAGTTCAGTAGTCTGTGATCGAAGTTCGGATAGACTGGCTCCTGCGGAGAAACGGGAGTAAGGCATGGGCATTCGAGCACGATTAATCCTTCTTGCAACGGCCGCCGCCGGCATCTTCACCACTGCGAGCCTGGCGCAGACGCCGGCGCCTGACGAAGCGGCGTTCCGTGCTCTTTACAAGCAGCTGGTCGAGATCAACACCACGCGCTCGGTCGGCAGCTGCACCCAGGCGGCCGCTGCGATGCGTGCGCATCTGCTTGCGGCGGGCATCCCGGCCGCCGACATGCAGATTCTGGCGCCGCCGGATCGTCTGGAAGACGGCGCACTCATCGCCGTGCTGCACGGCCGCGACCGGGCCGCCAAGCCGATTCTGCTGCTCGCGCACATCGACGTGGTGGAAGCCAAGCGCGAGGATTGGGTGCGAGATCCGTTCGCGCTAGTCGAAGAAAACGGCTGGTTCTACGGACGCGGATCGAGCGACGATAAGGCGATGGCGGCGGTCTTCACCGACAGCCTGATCCGTTATCAGAAAGAGGGATTCAAGCCGCGCCGCGATATCAAGCTGGCACTCACCTGCGGCGAGGAAACAGCGGCGATTTTCAACAGCGTCAAATGGCTCACCCAGACTCAGCCGAAAGTATTGAACGCACTGTTCGCGCTCAATGAAGGAGCGGGGGGCGAACTCGACAAGAACGACAAGCCTGTCGCCCTGCAGATCCAGGCAGGTGAAAAAGTATACCAAGACTTTGCTCTTGAAGCCTCCGACGTCGGCGGCCACAGTTCAAGGCCGACCAAGAACAATCCAATCGTGCGGCTCAGCGTCGGACTGGCAAAACTCGGCAATTACAACTTCCCGATTGCGCTGAATCAGGCGACGCGCGGCTATTTCGAGACGCAAATCAAACTGGCGCCGCCGGAAGTTGCCGCCGATATGCGCGCAGTATTGAAGAATCCGCTGGACGAAGCCGCGGCCGAGCGCTTGTGGGCAGTGAACCCCGGCTGGAACGGCTCGTTGCGTACGACCTGCGTGGTTACCGAAATCAGCGGCGGTCATGCGCCCAATGCGCTGCCGCAGCACGTGAGCGCGAATGTGAATTGCCGAATTCTCCCGGGCGTTCCGATCGCCGATGTGCAAAAGGAGATCGCAAGAGTTCTTGGGGACGCCAAAATCAGCGTCGCCCCGATCGGCGAGCTTGGCTTCCAATCGCCGCCGCCGCCGCTGACGGAATACATCATGGGGCCCGTGCGCAAAATCGCCGATGAAATTTGGCCGGGCGTCGCGATCGTACCGACCATGGCCACGGGCGCCACCGACGGTTCCTATCTCAATGCAGCGGGCGTGCCCACGTATGGACTATCGGGCATGTTTCATGACGCCGAGGGAAGCCACGCGCACGGTCTCAACGAGCGCATTCGGGTGAAGTCCCTAATGAACGGGCGCCGTTTTCTGTACGAAGTAGTGAAACTGTATGCGAACGGCGAGGATTGACTCCTCGCACTGCGCAAACCTAGCAAGGACCACAATACATGCCCACGAAGCGCCCCACGAAATCGGACGTCACCGGATCGGATGAATACGATCCGATGAAGGAACCGCGGTATGCCGAAATCGCGACATTCATGCGGGCGCCGCTGGCGCGCAACCTCGCGGACGTCGACATTGGCTTGATTGGCGTCCCGACAGATCTCGGAGTCACCAACAGACCCGGTGCACGGCATGGTCCCCGCGAAATACGCAACTCATCAAGCCTCATGCGGAGTTTCAATCTCGCACTGGGCGTGAATCCGTACGAACTCTGCCGGATCGCCGACCTGGGCGACGTACGTCTGTCGCATCGGTACGATCTCGAAAAGCAAGTCGAGGAAATTGAGGCGTTCTATCGGAAAGTTCACGCGGCCGGCGTACGGCCAGTCACCGCGGGCGGCGACCACTCGATCACCTACCCGATATTCAAGGCGATTGCCGCCGATGCGCCGATCGGAATGGTCCACATCGATGCGCATACCGACACATGGGGCGAGTTCTTCGGATCCAAGTTCACTCACGGAGCTCCGTTTCGGCTGGCGGTCGAGGACGGATTACTGGATCCGAAACGCACGATTCAGATTGGTATTCGCGGTGGCCAGAACTACATGGATGGCATCGAGTTCTCTCTGTCTCATGGTATGCGCGTCGTGTTCATCGAGGAATTCGCATCGCTCGGGGTCGAGCGAATCATCGAAGAAGCACGCAGGGTTGTGGGCGACGGCCCGACCTACATCTCCTTCGATGTGGACGGGCTGGACCCCGTCTATGCACCGGGAACCGGCACGCCCGAAATCGGCGGCATCACGACCTTGGAAGCGCAGCGCCTCTTACGCGGACTGCGCGGACTGAATCTCATCGGCGGCGATGTCGTAGAAGTCGCCCCGCCGTACGATCAGACCGGAAACACGGCCCTGGTGGGCGCAACTATGATGTTCGAGATTCTCTGCCTGATCGCGGACCGGCATTTTGGCGTTGGCAGCCGGCCGAAGAGATAACACCGGCTGCTAGCCCCGGCAACCGTCGAGAAACAGATCGACCGTCTTGTCAGCCCACACGTCCAGCTCGGCCGCCGTCATCGGCGTACCGTAGCCCATGGCGCGACGCTGCGGCAACGTGACGACCATAAAGATGAATTGTTCCGCGGCGAAAGCGCGTTTTTCCACACTAAGCATCGAATCGCGCGGCTCGCGCGCGAGGAGGCCACCGATGAGCGTGGTCGCTTCGCGCGCGCTGCCGTCACCGTGGACCGCACGAACCAGTTCGGGAAATCGCGCGGATTCGGCCATGACCAGCCGATGCAGCGCAATGGCCGGGGGTGAAAGAGCAGCGCGCAAGATCATTCCAGCGAGACGACGCAGGACTTCGCGCAAGGTCGCCCCCTCGATCAGGGGCACCCCTGCAGGAGGCCGAATCTGCTCAATGATTTCATGGACGACAGCGGCAAACAGCACCGACTTATCGTCGAAACGGTGGTAGAGCGTGCGCTTCGAAACTCCCGCGCGGGCGGCCACCGCTTCGATGGTCGTTGACCCGTATCCCTTAGCAAGAAACAGTTCTGTAGCGACCTCTAAGATTCGCTGCCGTAGACGCAATGCGTCGGCGCGAGCGGGCCGGCCGCCACGTCCGACGGACCCCTTATCGGTGCGGGTACGCGTAGCCACCCGAGCGATACGAACTCTGGCCGCCGCCGTAATAGCCCGGGTGCGGCGCATAGTAAGCACGTGGCGCATAGTAGGCGCGCGGTGGCGAATAGACTGGCGCTCGCGGATAGTACTGCGCGGCCGGCGCATAATAAGTCTGCTGCGGTGGAGCGTAGTACGCCGGCGGCGGCGCATAGCCGCGTGCGCCACCCTCGTACCCCGGCGATTGATAAGGTTCTTCCGGTACCGCCGCCGACAGTACGGCAGAGGCGATGACGATTGGTAACGTTGCAAGACCCACGACGGCCCCGACTAGGCCCCTGCCCAATCCCCAAGAATGCAGGTGCCCGAGACCGTGCCCGCCTGCCGCCGCAGGTGCAACGGGAGCGCACGCAAGCACTGCAGCAGCGGCCGATCCGAAAACGGCTTGTTTGAATCCGCGCATGGCAAGCTCCTTCAGATGAAGTCAGAGCCTTAAGGCCAGTCGAACAATACACACTTCGCTATTGAAACGCAACGGTACCGTTTCGTTATTATCCAGGCCAATTACCCTGGCGAATGGGGCGAAGACCAACGATGATTAAGCGCGCTGCCGTACAGACGCCCGGATCCGCGCGTAACATGCTGAAAATCTCTTGAACGAACCGGAGTGCGCGATGAACCTCGAAAGGCAAGCACCACGAGATTTCATCGCAGAACTCGGCTGGGGAAATATGTTCAATCCCTCCGCGGTACGCACCAGGAACGTTGACCGCTCGGCGCAAGACATCGCTAACTGGTCGAGCGATTTGCCGGCGAACTGTATTGTCGTGATGAATTCGCCCGGCGATAGGTTGCCCTAATCAGAAGCGAATAGGATGGCGTCGTCCCGCACGAGGACGCGCGCGGCACGCATCTCACGCACCTTGAGATTATTCGCGCAGCTCTCTTTCGCGAGACGCTACAGGCGAACAGCGCGATTGACGCTGGCTATCACTCTGATAGAGAGCGCCAATTTGACTTCGCGCGGCCCTGGGGTCTAACGTTCGTCAAGCACAGACCTATATTGATTCCGAATTTATCAATCGGAAGGAGTGAGCCGTGAATTTAAAGGGTAGTAAGACGGAAAAGAATTTGAAGGACGCATTTGCAGGCGAATCGCAGGCGAATCGACGTTATTTGTACTTCGCAGCCAAGGCGGACGTCGAGGGCTTCAATGACGTGTCCGCTGTGTTCCGTTCCACTGCCGAAGGTGAAACAGGCCATGCCCACGGACATTTGGAGTACCTAGAGGCGGTGGGCGATCCGGCCACCGGATTGCCGATCGGCGCGACCTCGCTGAATCTCAAGGCAGCGATCGCGGGCGAAACACACGAATACACGGACATGTACCCCGGCATGGCCAAGAGCGCCAGAGACGAAGGTTTTGGCGAAATTGCCGATTGGTTCGAGACGCTGGCCAAGGCGGAACGATCGCACGCCAATCGCTTCCAGAAGGCATTGGATAACCTTTAGTCCTGCAACGTTTCACTGCCACGCCCGACAAGGGCGACGCAACAAGCGGGCTCCGTTCTTGGAGCCCGTTATCATTTCGGTCGGGAGTAAACCGTGTCCGACGGACAGATCAAGTCAGGCCGCGAGGGCAATCTGGAGGCGCCCACGCGCCATGCCCTTGGCTGGCAGGAACCGCAGTTCTATGACGCCGGTGCGCTGCAGAAGGAACTGGAACGAGTATTCGATATCTGCCATGGCTGCCGCCGCTGCTTCAATTTGTGCAACTCCTTTCCGACACTGTTCGATTTGATCGACGCGTCAAAGACCGGCGAACTCGATGGCGTAGATAAAAAGGACTATGGGCAAGTGGTCGACCAATGTTACCTCTGTGACATGTGTTACATGACCAAGTGCCCGTATGTGCCGCCGCATCCGTGGAACGTCGATTTTCCGCACTTGATGCTGCGCGCCAAAGCCGTCAAGAATCGCAGCGGCGGTACGCGCTGGCGCGACAAGGTCTTAAGTTCGACGGATATGGTCGGCAAACTCGCGGGCATTCCCGTCGTCGTCGAGGTCGTCAACGCGGTCAATCGGAGCGCTGTGGGACGTAAGGTCCTGGATGCCGCGCTCGG
>PMMB01000360.1:0-13626 GCA_003165495.1 Gammaproteobacteria bacterium
CGCGCCAACCACGCCGAATAGTGGATCATACGCAACGCGCGCAGGGGCTCGATGAGTACGATTTCGCTGCGGTCGAACGGCAGGAATTGCTCGTACCCCTTCAGTAAATCGTGCAGCTCCGTGCGCATGTCCTGCTGGCCGCCCGCCAACAACATCCAGAGGTCCTGAACGGCGGGTCCGGTCAAACAATCATCGAGATCGACGAAGTGCGGCCCCTGCTCCGTCCATAAGATATTGCCGCGGTGGCAATCGCCGAGAATGCGCCCGAGGGCCGCCCCTCCCCAACCGTCCGCGCGCGCCTCGACCTCGTCCAGAAGAGCATCGGTGAGATCAGCGTACTTGGTCGCCAGATAGTCGGGCATCCAGTCGCCGTCAAGAACAAAGTCGCGTGACTTACGACCCAGCTCTTCCATGGAGAGACGCGTCCGTTCGTGAAAGCGTCCGGCTCGACCCACGGCATGGATGCGGCCCAAGAATCGGCCCACCCATTCCCGATCATCGCTGACCCCTAGCTCCGGCCAGCGCCCGCCGCGGCGTGGAAAAATGGCATAGCGAAACCCGTGATGGACATGCAGCGATTCGCCGTCTCGAAGCAAGGGCGCCACCACCGGAATCTCTTGCGCCGCCAATTCACCCGCAAACGCGTGTTCTTCGCGAATCGCACCGTCCGTCCAGCGGGCCGGCCGATAAAATTTGGCGACCACTGGCTCGCCATCCTCGATCCCGATCTGATACACCCGATTTTCGTAGCTGTTGAGCGCCAAGACCCTGCCGTCGCAA
Source organism: Gammaproteobacteria bacterium (assembly GCA_003165495.1). Classification (GTDB taxonomy): domain Bacteria; phylum Pseudomonadota; class Gammaproteobacteria; order Steroidobacterales; family Steroidobacteraceae; genus Bog-1198. Next base: position 781 of record PMMB01000360.1, read on the forward strand.
CGATGGCCCACCGCCTCGATCGCGTCCAAGACGGTCTCAGGAGATAGCTCGGAATAGGGTGCGTGGCTACTGTCCATACGCAGAATTCTACAGGTACGATGCGGTCACTCCTTTGATATAGCACGCTGCTAGAATGCCGCCTATGCGATTGCCCCAACCTAAGTCATTGAGCGGCCTGATGCTGATCGGCTTCACGATCGTGGCTGCCCCGCTGCTTTTCGCGATCGTCAACGCGGCCGTGCAAATGAATCACCTGTCGACTCGAAGCGAACAATTGGTGCTTCACGGCGTTCGAGGAACCCGCAACAATCAACGCATGTTCGAGGAGATCGGCGCGCTCGAGCGTACCGCACGCCTGTATCAGATCATCGGCAGCGCGGATCTGCTCGATGTCTACGCGCGCACCCAGGAACGCCTGGTCGCCACGCTCAACGAACTGCTCGCCATGCCGCTGGACGCCGAGTCGCGCAACGATGCGCTCGCGCTCCAGGCCGAAGCCGGCCGACTGCAGCAGGAACTGAAGCGAAGTGCGCCCAATTCGGCGCGCATGACCGACCTGATCAATGCGTTTCCGCAGGTCTCGGGAATGGCGTCCATAGTATCGAACCGCGTCAGCGCGCAGATCGACGGTGAATTAACCAGCCTGCAGCAGACGACCCAGCGTGCGCAGCAAAATCTGTTTTGGGAGACGCTGCTGCTGGTGCCCCTGACCCTCGCAGTGGTGGGCGTGTTCACCTATTTATTCGGCAGACCCATACGCGCCATCGACCGCGCCATCAGCGAACTGGGGCGCGGCACGTTTTCCCGGCCCATCGCCATTCGCGGACCGGCTGACCTCGAGCGTTTGGCGGCCCAATTGGAATGGCTCCGCGGCCGACTGTTGGATCTGGCGCAGGAAAAGAACCGATTTCTGCGACACATGTCACATGAACTGAAAACGCCGCTGGCAAATATACGCGAGGGAACCGAACTCTTGATGGACGGCGCGGTCGGCGAGCTGCAAAGCAGCCAACGCGAAGTGACGGCGATCTTGCGCGAGAACGGGATGAAGCTACAGCGGCTCATTGAAAATCTATTGTCTTTCAGTGCCTGGCAGGCCAAGAGCGCCGGCATGGAGATTTCCGAGTTCAAGTTGCGGCCCTTGATCAAGAGCGTATTGGAAAATCAGCAACTCACGTTGGTGGCGCAGCGCGTGCGGCTCGATGTCCATGTCGAAGATCTCACGCCTTTCGCCGACCGCGGCAAGGTTCGCCTGATCCTCGACAACTTACTGTCGAATGCCGTCAAGTTCACGCCGCGCGGGGGCACCATTTCGATTCATGCGCGCGGCGAACGAGAACAACTGATATTGGACGTCATGGACAGCGGACCCGGGATTCCTCCCGGCGAGCGCAGTCGGATATTCGAGGCTTTTTATCAGGGAAAGACGCCGCAGGGAGGACATGTCAAGGGAACGGGAATCGGGCTGTCGGTGGTGACCGAATTCGTCAACGCACACAGCGGCAGCATCGAGATTCTCGAGGCCAAGACAGGCGGCGCGCACTTCCGCGTGCGTTTACCCATGCGGCAGGCGGCGAAACCCCGTGAAAAAGCCCATGCCGCATAGAGGGTTGCGCATTGCAGCATGCGTGTTCGCCATCGGCTGGGTCAGCGCCTGCGGCGCTGGCGGTCCATTTGCCCGTCAAAAGCCGGTTGCCATGTCCGAGTCGTATCGTGCGCCGCAGGACTTGGGACCCATTGCACCCCTGCTCGAGATGATGAGCAGCCTGCCGCAGGGCGATCCCGCACGCCAGGCGGAACTGTTCCAATCGGCCAAGGATGCCACCGAACTGACGCCCACCACCAGCAACAAACTGAGATTTGCGCTGGCCTTGGCGACCCCTGGTCATAGCGGGGCTGACCCCGTCGCAGCACAGCGACAGTTGTCGGAACTGCTGGCTAGGCCTGAAACTCTGTTGCCGATTGAACGCTTATTGGCCCTGGTCGAGCTCAAAGAAGTCGAACAAAGGCTGATACTGCAGGCCGAGAACAAACGCATGCGCGACGACGCGTCGCATGATGACTCGCGCGATAGGCTGCAGGCGATTAATCGTCGCTTGGCCGCGGAATCGGATGAAAATGTGAGGTTGCGCAAGGCTTTGGACGAAGCTCGAGCCAAACTCGAGGCAGTCACGCATATTGAGCGATCGATTAACGATCGCGGAACGAGCGGATCGCACACGCCGTGAAATACACCGGAGAGACCGCATTGAACGCTTACTCGATTGCCGCCACGACACCCCTCTCTTTCGGCATGCATCCCGGCACACGGGAAACGCAGGCACCGCAAAAGCGCAAGGCGCGAATTCTGGTGGTGGACGATGATCCGGGACTGCTACGCCTGTTGACCATTCGCCTGCGCGCCGAGAACTACGAAGTGGAAGCGGTCGAGAGCGCGGCGGCGGCCCTGGCCGCGTGTTTGCGCTTTCGGCCTGATCTCGTGATCACGGACTTGCGCATGGATCAGATGGACGGCATTGGTTTGCTCAAGGAGCTGCAGAGCCGCTGGCCGGGACTGCGAGTGATCATCCTGACCGCGCATGGCACGATCCCGGATGCCGTGCACGCCACGCAAAGCGGCGCCTTCGGATTTCTGACCAAACCGGTGGACAAGCAGGACTTGCTCGATCACGTGCAAAAAGCCCTCAAAGTGTCGGGATTTGCGCACGTGGATGAAGACTGGCGTTCGAACATCATCACGCGCAATCAGCTGATGGAAGACAAGCTGGCACAGGCCAATATGGTGGCCGGCACCGATGCGCGAGTATTGCTGACCGGCGAGAGCGGCACGGGCAAGGAACTGTTGGCGCGCGCCATTCACGAAGCCAGTCCCCGGCGCAACAGGCCGTTCATCACCATCAATTGCAGTGCGATGGCGGAAAACCTTCTCGAATCGGAGCTGTTCGGCCACGAAAGGGACGCCTTCATGGGCGCCACCCGCTCGCAGAAAGGCCTGTTCGAGACGGCTGACGGGGGCACCTTGCTGCTCGATGAGGTCGGCGACATGCCGATGCGATTGCAGGTGAAGTTGTTGCGGGTGCTGCAAGAAAACCAAATTCGCCCGGTGGGGGCAGTCGAATCCGTACCGATCAACGTTCGAATAATTTCCGCGACGCGTCGCGACTTGCACGAAATGATGGTCGGCGGCCAATTTCGCGAGGATCTGTATTACCGGTTGAACGTGGTGCACATCGAGATGCCCACCTTGGGCCGCCGCCGTGAGGACATCCCTCTGCTGGTCGCGCATTTCCTGGAACAGATCGCCAAGGAAANNAAGATTTACGCCCCCGAGGCCGTGGAGTTGTTGGCCACGGCCGAATGGCCGGGCAACGTGCGCCAGTTGTACAACGTGGTACGCCAAAACGTCGCGCTGTCGCATGGCGCAATCATCACCGCCGAACTCGTGCAGCAATCGCTCGGCGGCAATCCGACGCGGCTGCCGTCATTCGACGAAGCGCGCGACGAGTTCACCCGGAATTACCTGTCGCAGATATTGCAGATCACGGGCGGCAACGTCAGCCAGGCGGCGCGCCTGGCAAAGCGCAATCGCACGGACTTCTACAAACTTTTATCACGCCACCAGCTGCTGCCCGATGATTTCAAAAAGAGCTGAAGCCACCGACCGGGCGCAGGCCCTGCCGTTGACCCATAATTACCCGTAGAACTCGGCGATCGTCGCAACAACATGGGCCAATTGGGCCTGCTCCAATTCAGGATAGATCGGCAACGCCAGGGTTTCCTCGGCGGCTCGCTCGGATTGCGGAAAATCCCCGGCGCGGTAGTTCAAGTAAGCGAAACACCCCTGGAGATGCAGCGGCACCGGGTAGTAGACCTCGCTGCCGATGCCGCGCTCCATGAGCCTTGCCCTAAGGGCGTTGCGGCCCTGCGCCCGCACGACGTATTGATTGAAAACATGCCGATAGCCCGCAACAGCGAGCGGCGTGCGCAATTTTGCCCCCAACCCGGCGCCGGCGAAGGCAGTGTCATAGTACGCTGCGTTGCGCTGCCGCCCCTCCGTCCAGCGATCCAGGTATTTCAATTTCACGCGCAATACCGCCGCCTGCAATTCATCGATGCGAAAGTTGCCGCCGATCACCGCATGAAAATACTTGGGTTTGCCACCGTGCACACGCAGCACGCGCATGGCTTCGGCAAGCTCCATATCGTTAGTGGTGCACAGACCAGCGTCGCCGAACGCACCCAAATTCTTCGTTGGAAAGAACGAAAAGCAGCCAACGTCGCCGATCGTGCCGGCATGCACACCGTTCTTGTATTCCGTGCCGATGGCCTGCGCGGCATCCTCGATGACTTTCAAACGATGCCGCCGCGCTATCGCCATCAAGGGGTCCATGTCGGCGGACTGACCGTACAGATGCACTGGCATCAACGCCTTGATCCGACCGCCGGTGCCGCGGTTGATCAGCTGCTCGCCCTGCGCCACACAGTGGTCGTCAATGAAGGCCTGCACTGCGGCGGGCGACAAATTAAAAGTCAGGGGGTCAATATCGCAGAACACCGGCCGCGCACCGGTGCGGGCGATGGTTCCCGCTGTTGCGAAAAAGGTAAAAGGAGAAGTGATCACCTCGTCGCCCGCCCCAATGTTGAGGGCCATGAGCGCGAGCAACAGAGCATCGGTGCCGGAAGACACGCCTATGCCGGCAGATGCCGCACAATAACGTGCAACTTCCTCCTCCAGAGCGCGCACGTGCTCACCCAGAATGAAGTGTTGGCTGGCGCACACTTGGTCAATCACTGGCATTACTTCGGCGCGAATTTGGGCAAATTGCGCCTTAAGATCGAGCAGGGGGACGTTGGTCATAGCCCCATAGAATACCATTGGTCGGCGGCCGGCCACGGGCCGCGCAACGGAGCGATTTTCCCCTTATGTAAATTAGGTCACACACCCGTCACGAGATTTGACAGATAATGCAGCTTGATTTTGTCGCACTTCTGCCACGCGCGAGCGTCACGGACGCTGCCTGTGGCTCAATGGATACCTGATGACCCAGCCGGTATTATTCAAACAAAGCTTTCTCATCGCGATTTTGGCCGGCGTACAAGCGATGATGCCGGCGGTCGTTGCGGTTACCTCGTTGTACGCGACCATCATATTTTTCGGCATCGTCTTCGACAGGTCTTCCCAAGCCATCATCATCGTCGCGGTACTGTGTTTGATCCTGGTCCAGGCGCCTCGTGAGGTCACCACGCAGCTAACCTCCGCACGCATATCGGCCGTCATGGACGTGATTTTTCGCTGGCTGTTGCTGCTCGCGGTCATGCTGGCAATCGGCTATGTCACGAAGTCTCTCACTGACTATCCGCGCCGAATATTTCTCACCTGGGCGGTGGTCACGCCCGTTGCGCTGATTTTCTCCACGCTGGCCATGCAAGAAGTCATGCACCGATTCTTGATGAACGCTTTCGAAAACCGCAGCGCCATCTTTGCCGGATACAACAACAGCAGCCTGGAGCTGGCGCGGCGGTTGACGGATAACCCCGCGATGCGCCTGAAAGTGTCCGGCTTCTTCGATGACCGTAGCACCGACCGGCTTGCCATGGAATCCGATGCCAAGCTCGTCGGCACCTTGAGTGAAATATCCACCTACGTGAAGGAACATGGGACGGATGTCATTTTCATCGCGCTGCCGCTTCGGCACGTGAAGCGCGTCATGACCCTTCTCGATGATTTGCGCGACACCACAGCCTCGATTTACTACGTACCTGATATCTTCGTCTTCGACCTCATCCAGGCGCGCTCCGGCGAGATTCACGGCATTCCCGTGGTCGCCATGTGTGAAACCCCTTTTTACGGATACCGCGGCGTGACGAAGCGGCTGACCGATATTGGTTTGTCCGTCGTGATCCTGCTGCTGTTCCTGCCCCTACTGCTACTGATCTCGGTTCTGGTCAAACTCTCATCGCCTGGACCCGTCATATTCAAACAGCGCCGTTATGGTCTGGATGGGCAGGAAATCGCCGTGTACAAATTCAGGACCATGAGCGTGACCGAGGACGGCGCGCAAATCCGGCAGGCGTCGAAGACCGACAGCCGCATCACACGCATCGGCGGCATACTCAGACGCACCTCGCTGGATGAGCTGCCGCAACTCATCAATGTCCTGCAGGGCCGCATGAGCCTGGTGGGGCCGCGGCCCCATGCCGTGGCGCACAACGAGGAATACCGCAAACTCATCAAGGGCTACATGGTGCGACACAAAGTGTTGCCCGGCATTACGGGCCTGGCGCAAGTGAACGGTTGTCGCGGGGAGACCTCACAGCTCGAAGAGATGGAGGCGCGGGTGAATTACGACCTTGATTACCTCAGGCGTTGGACGCCCATGCTGGACATCAAAATCATTTTGCTCACCGCGGTCAAAGTGTTTCGCGACGACAAGGCCTACTGAGCCGAACCCGCGGCCGCGGCCAAGCCCATACCCGCCGTCACGAACCCTTCGTGATATAGATACCGTCCTTGCATGGGCAGCGCGCTGTATTTGGCGATCCTAATACTGCGGGTGGCATGGATCCGGAATGCGCCATCCGTGGCACCCCACGCCACCGCCTCAACGCGTGCGTCGTGAAAATTCAAGTGTTCGCGCACCACGGGGTACTGGCATTTGTAGAACGCCTCCTTGGCCGAGAAAATCAAGGTAACTGCGGCAGCGTGCTCCGATGCCGGCAGCGACCGAACCCATGCAGTCTCGAAGGGCACACAGATGCTGGACCAAATCCCGGGGTTGACATCTCCGACCACCTCGCTATCGAGGCCAAGGCCACCTGTGCGCAGTCGCTCGGCGGCTACCGCGGCGCAAAAACTCGCGGTATGCGTAATACTCCCGACCATGGAGTCGGGCCAGATCGGTTGCCGGTCATCGGCCACCTTGATGGGAAAATCGACCATGCCGAATTCGGCCAATGCTCGCCTCGCGCACAGGCGCCCCGCCGTAAATTCCTGTACTCGCTTCGGGACCGCTCGCCCTAAATACATGGCTTCCGCAGGCAGCAGCAGCTCGGGGTTGCCCGCCTCGCGCAGCTCGGCGGCGACCGCGCCCGGCGGAAACAAGCTGCTCAAACTGCTCGACAAGGTGGCGGGATTCATCGCAAGACGACGCGTACTTCGCTTAAAAAGTGGGAGTTGACCGAGAGTTTGACAGGTGCCGCTCACTTACGCTTGCCGCTGGTTTGCGGCATGGATGATAATGCCCAATGCAGAATGTCATCGTGACCGGCGGCAGTCGCGGGCTCGGACTCGCGATGGCTTGCGCCCTCTCGGCCGCCGGCTATCGCATCATCGCGCTCGCGCGCAATAGCACCGAGGAGTTGGTGGCGGCGAGCCGCGCGGCGGCGGATGGCGGCCGCGGCGCGATCGAGTTTCGCGCCTGCGACTTATCCGACTTGGGCCAGATTGCGCCGCTGGTGAAAGCGCTGCGCGCGGACTTCGGTCCGCTCTACGGCCTCATCAACAACGCAGGTTTAGGCACCAGCGGCCTGCTCAGCACCATGCGCGATCAGGATATTCAGCGACTGATCCAACTCAACACCGTCTCGCCCATCCTGCTGTCGAAGTACGCCGTTCGATCGATGATGGCGCAGCGTGAAGGCCGCATCATCAATATAGCCTCGATCGTGGCCTCCACCGGCTACGGTGGGCTCTCGGTCTACAGCGCCACCAAGGCCTCGCTGATTGGCTTCACTCGCTCGCTGGCGCGCGAGGTCGGGCGGCTCGGCATCACGGTGAACGCCGTCGCACCCGGCTTCATCGCCACTGAGATGACGCAGGAACTGGACGAGGCGCAGCGCCAGCAGATTGCGCGGCGCAGTGCCCTGAAGCGCATGCCGGATCCGATCGACGTGGCGCGCAGCATCGAGTTCTTATTAGGGGACGGAGGCCGCAATATTACCGGTACGGTACTCACCGTCGACGCCGGCAGCACAGCGTAGCTCTCACGGAGACCAGCCGACCACCGCTGTGGCAGCTGCCAGCATAGAGGTCGGTGAAACTGTGCGCGTCGTCAACTACTTTCGCCGCCCCTGGGCTCATTCTCAGTAATCATGAACGGCACGCTCATACTCATCGAACTTGCGGGTCATGTGGGCCTTCTCCTATGGGGCACTCACATGGTCGGCAGCGGAGTCCAACGTGGCTTCGGTACGGTGCTGCGACATTGGTTAGGGCGCAACCTCGATAACCGCTTGCACGCGTTTTGTACGGGCCTAGCCGTCACGACGCTGCTACAGAGCAGCACGGCCACCGGACTGTTGGCGACATCGTTTGCGGCCACCGGTGTCATCGCGCTGGCTCCCGCGCTCGCTGTCATGCTCGGTGCCAATGTTGGCACGGCGCTGTTGACGCAACTGTTGTCTTTCAATGTGGCCCTGGTCGGCCCACCGCTCGTGCTCGCGGGCGTGCTCGCCTTCCGCTGGGCAAGTAATAGCCGCTTAAAAAACCTCGGGCGCATCGGAATCGGTCTCGGTCTCATGCTCACGGCGCTTGCCGGCCTCGTGCACACGCTTGGGCCCATCGAGAATGCGCCCCTGCTGGGTCCGGTGATGGGTTCGCTTGCCGGGGACCCCGTTCTCGCGATGCTGATTGCGGCGCTGCTCACCTGGGCCTGTCACTCGAGTATTGCGATGGTGCTGCTTGTCAGTTCGTTGGCGGCAAGCCACGTCGTTGGTCCTACCGGGGCGCTTGCGCTGGTGCTGGGTGCAAACGTGGGCGGGGCGCTGCCCGCACTTATCGACGCCTCGACACGGGCCGCAAGACGCCTACCGCTCGGCAATCTCTTGGTACGGCTTGCGGGCACTGTGGTTGCACTCCCGTTGCTCCCCGAAATCGCACACGCGCTCGGCGGCGCGGATCCTTACTCCGCGCGCTTGGCCGTAAATTTTCACTTGCTGTTCAATGTGTCACTCGCCGGCGTATTCCTAGGACCGGTGGGGCCGCTCGCGCGCAGCCTCACTCGCTGGTTACCCGATCCACCGACACCGGCCGATCCTTCGCGGCCGGTGTATCTTGACGTCGCCGCACTTGATTCGGCGACGGTGGCGCTCGCGAACGCCTCGAGGGAGACGTTGCGCATGGCGGACATGGTCGATTCGATGCTGCGGGATACTCTTGCAGTCATTTATCGCGACGATCGGGTGCGCGCGGAAGCAGTCTCGGCGACTGCGCGCTGCGTTGATAAATTGGGAGAGGCGATTCGCCGCTATCTGGCGGACGTGGGCGATGAGCAGTCCCTGGACAGCCAACGGGGAGGTGCACGCGGACAGGACATCTTGTCGGCAGTTATCAACCTCGAGCACGTTGCTGACATCATCGCCAATAGTTTGGTGGAATTTTCGCTTCGCAGTTTCAAGCGAGGCGAGAAACTTGCCGCAGAGGAATTCGAAATCGTCGCCGCCATGCACGGCGAACTGGTCGACTGCCTGCGCCTCGCACTGGCCGTTTTTCTGCAAGCCGAGCCACGCGACGCGACGCGCCTGGTCGCGAGCAAGGCGCAGTTCCGAATGTTCGACGCGTCAGCGATGACTTTGAGTGCGCAGCTGCTGCGCACGGCCGCCGCGACCACTCGACTGGCAGACAAAGACACTGCGGAACGGGTGGCCGAGGAGAGTGGTCTGTTCCTGCGCACAGTCCGAGATCTGCGGCGTATTCATTCTCACCTTGCAAGCTTCGCCTATCCGATACTGCACGGCTCCCGCAGCAGCACGCAAAGGCCGCCGCGCATGACGGCTACCGCGCTCCCGGCCCCACTAACACCAAAGCGCACCCTACCCGGCGGTTAGGTACCGCTCGGTCCAGTCTTGCGGTAACTGCTCGCCAACTCATTGGCGAATTCCCTCCATTACATAACGAAGCTCTCGACAATTTTGCGAGCACATGCGCAGCCAATGACATACGATTAAAAAATCGGGGATGTGCAAGACGGAGTACCCGTGGGGACGCCAATTTTAAACGCCAGACAGGCGGAAGTCGGTTTACGGGATATTCATGCGATATTTGACTCAAGTCATGGGGATCTGGGCTGCGCTGCTGTTGGTGAGCTGTGGCGGCGGAGCTGGCAATGCCCCGATGAGTGCGCTGCCCACCGCGTCGCTCACTGCGTCACAAACTACGATCAACAGCGGAGACGCGTCGACGTTGACCTGGAGTTCAACGAACGCAAGCTCTTGCAGCGCGTCCGGCGGCTGGAGCGGTGCGCTGGCGAGCGGCGGCAGTCAGAGCACCGGCGCTATCACATCAACCACGTCGTACTCGCTTACCTGCGCGGGTCCCGGGGGAATCAGTCAGGCCGCCACGACCACCGTCGCTGTCACTGAGTTACCCACCGCCTCCTTGACCGCGAACCCCACGATCGTCGCCCCGGGTGGCGTTTCCACCTTGACGTGGAGTTCGATCAACGCTACGTCATGCACAGCCTCCGGCGGCTGGAGCGGCGTGTTGGCGACCAGCGGCACTCAGGGCACTGGCGCCATCACCACGAATTCGACGTATTCGTTGACCTGCAGTGGCGTCGGCGGCACCAGTGTGCCCGCAACGGCAACTGTCACGGTCGCCGCCCCTGCGCCCACCGCCTCCTTGACCGCGAATCCCACGATCGTCGCCTCGGGTGGCGTTTCCACCTTGACGTGGAGTTCGACCAACGCTACGTCGTGCACGGCCTCCGGCGGCTGGAGCGGCGGGTTGGCGACCAGCGGCACTCAGGGCACTGGCGCCATCACCACGAACTCGACGTATTCGTTGACCTGCAGTGGCATCGGCGGCACCAGCAATGTCGCCACCGCCACGGTCGGGATTTCCAGCATCACGATGAGCTTGTCGCCAAAATCTGCCGCCATCCCGTTGACGCGGACACAACAATTCACGGCGACTACACCGGGGGGCGGTGCGGCCACGTGGACGGTCGATGGTATCGCCGGCGGCAACAGCACTGTGGGCCTCATCGGCGCGACAGGTCTTTACACCGCGGGAACCGCAGCGGGAGCGCACGCCATCGTCGCGACCAGCATCGCCAATACGACACAATCCGCGAACGCCGTCGTGGCCGTCACGGATTTGGCCGGTGTGTATACCTACCACAACAATCTTGCTCGGAATGGCGCCAACAGTCAGGAATACGCTCTGCAGACGAGCACCGTGAATACCGCCAGCTTCGGCAAGCTGGCTTCCTGTACGGTCGACGGGGCCATTTACGGGCAGCCGCTCTGGGTCGCCAATCTGACGATGAACGGCGCAAAGCACAACGTGGTCTTCGCGGCGACTCAGCACGATGGCCTATTCGCGTTTGATGCCGATGCCAGCCCGTGTACGACGCTCTGGTCGGTCAGCCTAATCGACGCCGGACATGGCGGATTGAGCGGCGAGACCTCCGTCCCGGGCAATCTGATTGGCGCCGGCGATATCCAGCCGGAAGTCGGCGTGACCGGCACACCCGTCATTGATCCGACCAGCGGCATCCTTTATGTAGTCTCGAAGTCGGTCGACTCGACGCAAACCACTTTCTACCATCGTTTGCACGCGATTGATCTCGCTACCGGCAACGAGAAAATCGGGGCCCCCGTGACGATAGTGGGCACCTACCCCGGCACCGGAGACGGCGGGACTACGGTGACCTTCAACGCGCGGTGGGAGAATCAGCGCACCGGTCTCGCTCTCGTTAACGGTGTCGTCTATATCGCCTGGACCTCACACGAAGACACGCTCCCCTACTACGGCTGGATGATGAGCTATCAGTACAATGGCACGGCGTTGACGCAGAAAGCGGTGCTCAACGTCACGCCCAATACCCAGCGGGGCGGAATATGGATGAGCGGCGGCGCACCGGCGGTCGACTCCAACAACAGCTTATATATCCTTACGGGCAACGGCGCCTTCGATGCCTTTAATAGCAGTGCGCCAAATAATGATTATGGGGATTCACTGCTCCAGTTAAACACTACTCTGCAGATCTCCCAGTATTTCACGCCGTCGGATGATGTGGAAGACGCCCTGAATGATTCCGACTTCGGATCCGGCGGCGCTGCACTCCTGGCGGATTTGCCCGCCGGCAATACCGTCACTCACGCACTGATCTGCGGTGGAAAGGACAGCGTTCTCTTCGTGCTGAATCGTGATTTGCTGGGCGGATTCGGTGACCAGGCTGCCGTACAGACGATCAATTTCGGTCACCCGATTTTTGCGACCGGGGCGTTCTGGAATAACAATTTTTATCTGGGTGGGGTCGGCGGCCCGCTGACCGCGTTCCAGTTGAATACGACGAACGCTCATTTCACCCAAACGTCCGTTTCGGCGCATGCCTATGGATTTGCGGGCGCCACCCCGTCGGTATCGTCCTCAGCGGCGCAGAACGGCATTGTTTGGGCTTTGGAAACCGGCAGTTACTGCACGCATCAGTCGCCAAGTTGCGGCCCAGCGGTGCTCTACGCCTATGATGCCACCAACGTCGCGACCGAGTTATGGAACAGCACACTAACTGCCTCGGATGCGGCAGGCAATGCGGTCAAGTTCACGGTCCCGACGGTTGCCAACGGTAAAGTCTATGTGGGGACTCGCGGGAACAATAAGGGCGGGGCCGACAGTTCCACCAACGTTCCCGGTGAACTCGACATCTACGGCCTCAAACCATGATTGCAAGACTGTTCCGTGGAGTCGAGATTCTTGTCGGCAACTGCCCGTTGACTGCGAGATACGCGTTGTTGGATTCGCTTAGATGATCCGAGCGTTCTGTGAAAGCCGCCATCATCTTCATTCTCGCCTGCCTCACGCCCGTCATTGCGTGGAGTGACGAGGAGGTCATCCTCGACCTC
>PMMB01000360.1:13749-17423 GCA_003165495.1 Gammaproteobacteria bacterium
CAGATTTACGACGGATTGCTGGACAACGGCGTTCGACCGTTCGTCGAATTATCGTTCATGCCGCGAAAACTCGCTTCGCGCGAGGTCGTGCAAGGTTTCAAATACCACCCCATCGTCGCGCCGCCGCGCGACTACGCCAAGTGGGACGCCTTGATATCGACATTCGCTGCGCACCTGATAGAGCGATATGGAATCGATGAAGTCGCGCTTTGGTACTTCGAGGTCTGGAACGAACCTAATATTGACTTTTGGGCCGGTACCCCGGCGCAGGCAACGTACTGGACCTTATATGATCACACTGCAAGAGCGCTCAAGAAGGTGAATGCCAGGCTACGGGTGGGTGGGCCGTCCACGGCGCAAGCGGCGTGGGTCGGTGCATTCATCCGCCACGCTGCAGAGAAGGATGTGCCACTCGATTTCGTCTCAACACATGTCTACGCCAACGACACATCTAAAGACGTATTCGCAACTCATGAGGCCATTTCCCGCACAGAAATGGTATGCCGCGCCGCCAAGAAAGTTCGCGATGAAGTGAACTCTTCACCCCGGCCCGACGTCCCGATTATATGGAGCGAGTACAACGCCACATATTTTAATGACCCGAAAATCACCGACGCCCTGTTCATGGGCCCGTGGCTTGCGGACACGGTGCGCCGGTGCGATGGGCTTGCGGACATGATGTCTTACTGGACGTTTTCGGATGTATTCGAAGAGCAGGGAGTGGTCCGGCGGCCGTTCTACGGTGGATTCGGGCTGATCGCCGCCGGCGGCGTTCCCAAACCGGCCTTCAACGCCTTCAAGATGCTGCATCAGCTAGGGGTGGAGCGCCTGGAAGTAGCTTCGGAGCATGCTCTCGTTACTCGGCGAACCGACGGCTCGCTTGTCGTCGCGCTCTGGAACTACGTTTCTCCCGGAGAACGTGGTTTCCCGACCACAATTTTTTTGCGGCTGCCGCATGAGGCACGCTCGGCCCGGTTGCTTCGACTCGATGTCGATCACGGCGACGTCGGCGGCGAATATGCACGCATGGGATCGCCGCCATACCCAACGCGCGCACAACTCGATGTGTTGATCAAGGCGTCCGCTCTCCCGGCACCGGAAGATTTGGCGATCGTGAACGAGCGCGTGTCGGTCACGCTTCCTCCCAACGGTCTCGCGACTGTTGAGGTGTTGTCCGGAGCAACGAGCGGTCGGTAACTTGAACGCCCGTTTGCCAAAATAGCTCGCTGAAGCCGTGTCGGTGTCTCGCGATAGTGGCGAAGCCTATCCTTGCCGGGATGCAACGTGCGGCCGCAGCCGACCCGCCGCCAGTTTCGGTGCCGCCGGCGCCAAGCCGAGGGTGGTCCATTCGGGAAAATCTCTGTTCAGCAGCGAGCGCAGTTCCTGAGTTTGAGCTCTTTGAATTGGCCGCAGATACTGAATGACCTTGTCCATTGATATTTTGTGCGGATGAACAGTTTTTAACGCGAGTGTGGCCAAATACTTGCGCAGCGCCTCAGGCCTATAGGATCTAATTCCACGCCACAACGCTGTTTGCGACAGTTTCATGATCGAGGCGCGGGGCTGTACGACGGTATCCGGCGTCACGTTGATGGGAATGTCAACGTCAGTCGGTACAAACGCCGCGTCGACTCCAAGCCAGGCATATACGGACTGTACGGTCTCGACGGGGCGCGCAACCAGTTGCTCGAACGTTAGTGTGTACACCCGATTGGTTCCGAAGTGTTGCAGATAAGGCGCCAACTGGCGAGCGTAATAGCTGACCGCCATGTAATACGGGTCATCCCGGATGGCCGCGAGCGGCCGTCGATATTCGTTGAGATGGTTCACCATGTGCCAATAGTGGCTGATGGTCCGTTCGACCGGATCACGCATGATGTACAGGATGCGCGCATCCGGCGCAAATTGATGGATGAGCGGCGCGACGTCCGAAATTATGGGCGACGCTGAATAACTGGTGCTTGCTTCGCCCACCCATGTTGCGTCGCCCGCACTACTAAACAACTGCAGGTAAGCCTGCTCAGACCGCCACAACCCAAGTTGCCACGCGTACGGCCAGACACTGCGGAGCCGATCTGGATCGCCAAAGTAGCAAGGCTCCTTAGGAGAGCAGATAAAGATCTGCGGATGGTCGCCGAGCAGTTGAGTGAAAAACGTGGTTCCCGATTTCATTGCCCCAACGATGAAAAGATTGGGTCTTCGCAATGCGCCCACGTCATGGCTCGCTACAAGTGGATCTTGCATGCTCGGCTCAGCTCGTTTGGAGCAGAAATGCGGCGAGCAGGGATATCCGCCCGCGACGCAATCCCTGTGGTCGTGACCCGGCGGGTAAGTCGCTCGGAATCATCGCAAGTTGAATCTGGGTAAACAAACACAGCCGTCCCGCACATTGCCGTAATTTAGCCAACCTGTGATTGGCTTACGGTGACCGGCTGCCCACTTTCAGCGCACCAGAAGGTCAGTAGGCGCCGAACGGTATTCGCGCGAGATAGACCCCGCCTCTGCGGCCAGTCGACTTACGCTACTGGGCAGCCTGATGGTCCTGCGCGGTCGTTGCGCCCGACACTCACTACCGACATAAAGCGTCGGTACCGAACATAATGCGCTTTGCGAAGCCGTAATCCACAAGGCCTTCGACGTACTGCCGGTATGCAATATAAACGTCCTCGAAAGATTGCTTTACCTTCATAAGAGGCCTTATAAGACCCGCTAACGTTGAGCAAGCTTGCCGCAATTCGAGACCTACTCACCTAGTCGGAAGGGAATAGGACTGCGGTGGGCAAATCGACGCGACCACCGGCCGCCAGCAGCAACTTCACAGCATCAACATAGCGTTGGCTGTACGCCTGCACCTCCCCGAGTTGTGCCTGTTGATGCAACCGCTGCGCGTCCAACACCTGCACGTATCCGGCGTTGCCCGCCGTATAGGCTTGTTTGGTGAGAGCGAGCGAAGCGCTCGCGGAATCAAGTGCGCGCTGTTGAGTGAGCAAAGACTCTGCGTCCGTCCCCAGCGCCTGCAGGCTGGCGGCGACTTGACTGAAAGCGTTCAGCACGGTCTGCCGGTAAGCGGCAAAAGCCGCCTGGTACTCATCTTGCGCGGCACGGTGCTGTGCAGTCAGCGCACCGCCGTGGAAGACCGGTGTTGTCAAGCCTCCTAGAAGACTCCATGCGGTTTCCGACGGACCACCACCGAGCAGACCCTCCTCGCCGATGCGGGCACTTAGCGCGAAATGAGGGTACAAATTTGCCGTCGCGACGCCGACCGCGGCGCTCGCAGCATGCAGTTGCGCTTCGGCCGCGCCGATGTCGGGCCGCCGGTGTACGAGTTCAGACGGGAGCGCCACGGGCAGATCATCGGCAAACCTGAGCGTGGCCAGTTCTACTTCGATCGGCGTCCAGTTGGATGGCGCCACCCCGCTCAAGCTCGCCAGCGCATCCTGTGCGGCGCTCAACTGTTGCTGCAGCGGCGGCAGGAACGTTCGATCGTGGTCGGCCTGGCTCTGCGCGCTAAGCACATCCATTCCTGACACTGCGCCCGCTTCGCGCGCGGCGCGGATCAAACCCAGCATATGCTCATCGTCGGCCACGATCTCTTCCATCACATGGATCTGCGCACGCGACGTGGCAATCTGCAGCACTTCGATGACTACATTGCCGCTGACGCTGAGCGCCAC
>PMMB01000360.1:17438-21193 GCA_003165495.1 Gammaproteobacteria bacterium
GGAAAATCCTTTGCGAGCGGGCCTAATACCGTGGCGCCAAAGCGGGTCCGCTGAACGCCGGCTGCCGCATCCACCTCGGGATACAAGGCGCCACGCGCCCCACGAATTCGCTCACGTGCGGCAGCCAGATGCGCCTGCGCTCCGGCAAGCGATTGATTGTTCTGCAATGCCAGCGCCACCAGCCGATCGATCTGTTCCGAACCCAGCAGCATCCACCAAGCATCCGGCGGCCCTTTTCCCAATGAAACGTGCTGAACGGTTGCGCCGATCGCGCCGGCCGGCGGCGCCTGCGCAGCCGCCGACGTCTGGATATAACTGGTCTCCTGCGGATCAGCGGGCCGCACATAATGAAGGCCCGATGCACAACCGGCCGCCAGCAAGACCGCCGGGAGCAGAACCAAGGCGCTCGCGGTGTGCTCGACGCGTGGACGGGATCTGAACATGATCAATGGGCTCCCGACGCGGCGGCGGATGGCAACGCTCTGCGCAGCAATAGCACGGCCGCCAATCCGAGCCCCAACACGGCGCTTTGCATGACGATGGTGTCGCTGAATCCCATGAAAAATGCCTGGTGCCGGACAGCGCGGCGCGGCCCACCGCAACAACGGCTTCGCGGTACGCCGTCCCTGTATCGCTGACACCATGCGCCAAAAAATAGCGGCTTAGATGGTCGAGGCGCTGCCGCGCGCTCTCATCGAGCAACGTGATGTGCGTGGAAAGCACGTTGGAGTGGAATTGCTCGCGCTTGGTCAGGAAGGTCTGGATCACGGCTATGCCGACGGCGCCCCCCATGTTGCGCATCGCATTGAACAGCGCCGAGGCAGAGCCCGCGTATTCGGGTTCGATTCCGGCGATGGCGATCGCCGAGAGCGGCGCCATCGTCATCGCCTGCGCCACCGCACGCACCAGGCTCGAGCCCAAGAATTCAGGACCCGAAAAATCGTCGGACAGGCTCATCGCCAGCAAACTGCCGCTGATGAACAACGCATAGCCGATGATGACCAACAGGCGCGCGTCGATGCGCTGCATGACTCTCGGGATGAACGGGATCAACAGCAATTGCGGCAATCCGAGCCAGACCATCACTCCGCCGATCTCCTGGGAGCTGTAGCCCTGAAGGCGTGACAAGTATTGCGGCACGAGATACACCCAACCGAACATCGAGAATCCAAAAACGAAATTCGCGCAGGTGCCCAAGCCGAAGTTGCGACGCGCCAGCAGCCGCAGATGCAATAGCGGCGCGGAACGCTTCAGCTCCAGATAGACGAACGTGCAGAGACTCAACACGGCGATGACGGCCAGCCGCGTGATGAACGGCGAGCCGAACCAATCCTCCTTGTTGCCTTCCTCAAGCACGGTTTCCAGACAGCCGAGGCCCAGCGCCATGGTGAGCACACCCAGCCAGTCACCCTGACGCAACAGATGCAGCTGCGGCGGTGCGGGCTCCAGGGCATACCAGAGCATCGCGACCATAATCACGCCGGGAGGAAGGCTGAGGAAGAAGATCGACTGCCACCCGAACGTGTCGGTGAAATAGCCACCGACCGCCGGGCCGATGGAGGGCGCAAAGACCACTGCGACCGAGTAGATGGCGAGACCGACGGGGTGCTTGGAGCGCGGCAGCTTGGTCATGATGATGGTAAAGGCGAGCGGTATCAGCACGCCACCCGCGAACCCCTGTGCGGCGCGGATCACAATCATTTGGCCCAAGGTTTGCGCGAAGGCGCACGCGGCGGTCAAACCCAAGAACAGGACGGTGCTGGTCAGCAAATACGTGCGTAGCGAAAACACACTGGCGAGCCAACCACTCAACGGGATCACGATGATTTCGGCAATCAGATAGGCTGTGGTGATCCAACCACCGTCGTCGATTCCGGCGCCGATGCCGCCCTGAATGTCCGCCAAGGAAGCGCCGACCACTTGAATGTTGAGGATCGCCAGAAACGCGCCGATCGTCGATCCGACCACCGCCACCCAGGTCTTGAACGACACTTGCTCCGCGGCGGGCGCCAACAAACTTGCATTGCCGCGCCGGATCGATGCGGCAAGGACAAGCACCGGTGAGGTGGACATGAGGCGCTCGGCCGCTCAATGCACTGCAAGCGCATCACACGCGCCCGCTGCCAAGCCTGCGCTTGGGCGCGTGTCGATGGACGCCTCGACGGACATTCCGGGTCGCAGTCGGCCGAGCAGCGGTGGTTGGGAGTCAATACGGATCTTCACCGGGATACGCTGGACGATCTTGGTGAAATTTCCGGTGGCATTGTCCGGCGGCAGCAAGCTGAATTCCAGTCCGCTGGCCGGCGCAAGGCTATCGACGCAGCCGCGCAAATTGTTGCCGGGGAATGTATCTACGCGCACATGCACCGGCTCGCCGGCTCGTACACGCGTCAGTTGGGTTTCCTTGAAATTGGCCGTGACGTACACATCTTGCAACGGCACCAACGCGGTCAGCTGCGTCCCGGCCTGGACATACTGGCCCAGACGAACCGTGCGCGCGGCGATGACGCCGTCGATGGGCGCAGTGATCGTCGCATAGCCTAGATCGAGAGCCGCGCGCCGCTCGATGGCTTGCGAGCGGTCGCGCAGAGCCTGGGCCGCGGCGAGCTTCGCCAGCAGCACCCCCACCTCTCGTTGCGCTGTAGCAAGCCCCGCCTGGTCTCTGGCGAGATCGGCAGTACGCTCGCGCGCCTGCGCATCCGCCTCCTGCGATTGTTGCTCCGAGCCGAAACCGATACCCGCCATTTTCCGGTAGCGCACGCGATTCAGACTGGCCAATTCCAATGCCGCCTGACTCGCAGCAACGCTCGCGCGCGTCTTGGCGATAAGCGTGCTCTGTTCCGCGAGTTGTGCCTGCAGAGTGCCCACCTCGGCCTGACTGGCCTGCACATCGGCCCGCGTCTGATCCAACTCTGCGCGCAAGTCCCGGTCGTCGATACGCGCCAGTATCTGGCCGGTCTTGACCGGCTGATCGTCCTGGATCAGCACCGCCGATACATAGCCTGACACCCGCGACGCGACGATGGTCGAATCGGCCTGCACATAGGCATCATCGGTGGAGACCACGAAACGCGCGGCGGTCCAGTAATACACCGTCGAACTAACCCCGCAAATCAATGCCGCGGGCGCAACGATCATCGATAGAAAATGCTGCCGCAGCCAAAGCACGCTCACGCGCAGCCGACTCGTTCCGGTGCGCTGGCGGCTCATGGGCGGACTTGTCGCGCCATCCGCCGCCGGTACGGGGTTATATTGCCGCACGGCGGGCGCCGGCTAACGCCGTGATCGTTGGAAAATAGCTGGCACGCGCCGGCTGCATTTCCGCACGCGCTTGTGCCGCCTTCCAGTCGCCAGCCTCCTTGTAGGCACCCGAAGGGGAGTTGGTCGCCGGCTTCGCGTATTGCGGCGCCAACGAGCACGCCGCCATCGTACCGGCAATACCCAGTGCAAGAAGAAGCTGCCGCGATCGCACAATCCACATGTCCCTACAAGCCTCCCAAAAAACCGGTCACTGCTTGATTGATGGGCAGACGTTATCGCCGCTAAATGTGCGAAGCATTTCAGTACGCGCACGGAATCATTACAGTTGAAGTCGTTCAACGGCGACGCCGATCGGCCGCTCGTTCCGTCCCGCACGATCGAAGCGATATGTAGACATTGTGACCGCTCCGCACTACCCCGCCTCTGAGTTCCGCAGGCTTCGTACGCCGTTCGAGACCAATGAACCACGTTCGCCGCGCAACGTTTCAATTGAA
>PMMB01000028.1 GCA_003165495.1 Gammaproteobacteria bacterium
TTGCACGACGAAGCCGCCGCCGATGCTGTAATACTCCTCTCGCGCCACTACTTGCAGCGCCGCATCGTGCGCCGTGAAGCGCATGCCGTTGGAATGACCGGGCAGCACCTGATCCATGTGGAACAGAAGATTCAGCGGCTCGTCAAACGCGATCTCGTGTCGACCCAACAAACGAATACGTCCCTCGTCGCGTATCCTTTTGAGCGTCGGTTCGACCGCGGAGGAATCGATGGTATCGGGGCTCAAACCCTCTAACCCGAGGAGAATGGCGCGATCCGAACAATGACCGCGGCCGGTCAACGCCAGGGAGCCATAGAGTTGCGCAGACACCTGAGCCGTGCGCTCCAGTAAATTGCGAGCCGCCAACAGTTGGACGAAGCCGCGCGCCGCATTCATCGGTCCCATGGTGTGTGAACTGGATGGGCCAATGCCGATCTTGAAAATATCGAAGACACTCAAACTCATGCGTCTAAACCTGCGCCAGTCTTACGTAGCCACGGATCATACGCTGCTGACGCAAGTGGTAGAATGATCGGAGGATTTAAAACGGAGTGTTCCATGATTCGCCACCCACACGTTCTCGCGGCCGCTTTGACGGCCACACTAATGCTGACCGCAACCTGCGCGAGCGCCGCATCCGTTCCCGGCAACATCGCGGCAGCGGTTGCCGACGGCAATCGGCCGGATGCCGACAAGCAACGGGACGCGGACCGCAAACCGGCGGAAACTCTGGCGTTCACGGGCGTCAAGACCGGCGCACAGATTGCCGAGTTGTTGCCGGGCGGCGGCTACTTCACGCGCATCTTCAGCAAGGCGGTCGGCAGCTCCGGACATGTGTATGCGCTGGTGCCCGCGCGTTCTCCCGATGCGCCGGCGGACATGCCGGATTTTGCCGCGCGTGTGAAGGCGATAGCCGCCGATCCGAACTATGCCAATGTCAGCGTAGTGGTCGAGCCATTCAGCGAACTCGGCGTGCCGGCGCCCGTCGATCTGGTGTGGACCTCGCAGAACTACCATGACCTGCACAACCTTCCCGGGCTGGATGTGGGGATATTCAATAAAATGGTGTTCGATGACTTGAAGCCCGGCGGTATCTATCTGGTCCTGGACCATACGGCGGAAGCGGGGTCGGGCGGACGGGATACCAAGACATTGCATAGAATCGACCCGGAAACCGTGAAAAAGGAAGTTCTGGCGGCAGGCTTCGTGTTCGTGGGAAGCAGCGAGCTGTTGCGCCGGCCCAGCGACAGCCACTCGCTGAAAGTGTTCGATCCAACGGTGCGCGGCAAGACCGATCAGTTCATATTAAAGTTTCGTAAGCCCTAGAGTTTAAGTCCTGGCCGCGAACTTAAGGGGGTCGTTTGCTGTCAACCAAAGCAGGCCTTTCACGTTGATCGGCTAGGACTAGAGGATTGAAGCATATGAAATTGGCACATTTTTCACTCACCTCACCCACTGCGCTGCGGCTCGCCGTCCCGATTGCGGTGACGGTTCTTTTGGCGGCCTGCGTGGCGCCGCCACCCCGCGTCGTCGCGGTGCCGGCCCCCCCGCCGCAACGAGTATTTGTCTATCCTGCTAACGGCCAGAGTCCGGAACAAACCGACCGCGATCGTTACGAATGCCATGTTTGGGCGGTTCAGCAAACCGGGGTGGATCCGAGCCGCGCGGATGCGAGCCCCTACGAACGTGTCGTCGTTCAGCCCGCCAATCCCCCGGGAGCGGGCACGGTGGCCGGCGCGATCGGCGGTGCCATCCTCGGTTCCATAATCGCCGGGCCGCGCAATGCCGGCGCTGGGTTGATCATTGGCGGCGCCACGGGCGCGATCGTCGGGTCGGCGTCAGATGCCAATGCCCAGGCGCGGGCGCAGCAGACTCAAGCGCAGTTCAATCAAAGCGCGGCCGACGGGCGCGCGCGAGGCGACTCCTATCGCCGTGCGATTGGCGCGTGCCTGCAGGGACGCGGCTATACGGTCAGCTAAGACGCGTATCGCAATTTTTAGGTTAGAGAATTTGAGGTTGCCCTGGCTATGAGTCAACTAAAAATCGCGTTGTTGTCGGTGTCCATGCTGTTGTGGGGCGTCCAGGCGAGCACGCTCGCTGTGGCAGCCGACGAACACGATCGAGGCGGTGCCGAGCCGCGGCAAGAGGCGCGCGCGCCCGCGGCTCGACCGGCGCCTCGACAGGGCGTGGGACGGCCGGCCTTGGACGGACGCGGACAGGTGCTGGACAGCCGCTACAACCACGGCCGCTACTATCCGCCCATGGGTACCGTCAGATCCTCGTTGCCCGATGACCACCGACCCTACTTTCGTGGCGGCAGTCGCTACTATTTCAGCGGCGGCATTTGGTATGCGCCGCGAGGACCTGGATTCGTCGTCGTGCGCCCGCCGGTCGGCCTGGTTATTTCGGGGCTGCCGCCCTACTACTCGACCGTGTGGCTCGGCGGCGTTCCTTACTACTATGCCGACAATGTGTACTACTCGTGGCAACCCGATCAAAACGGCTACGCCGTGGTCGATCCGCCCGACAATGCCGATGCTCCTTCGCCGCCGCCCGACAGTGCGCCGGACGATTTGATGATTTACCCCAAGAATGGTCAGACCAAGGAACAGCAGGCCGCGGACCAATTCGAGTGTCACAATTGGGCGAAGGGCCAAACCGGCTTCGATCCGACACAGTCGGGAGGCGCAACTTCGGGCAATGCCGACGCCGCTCGCAATAACTACAACCGCGCGATATCCGCGTGCTTGCAGGGTCGGGGCTATCAAGTCAACTAGCGAGCGCGCCGCAACTCGCCGGCGCGTCGCTTATTTGCGTCGTGAGCGGAATCCTACGCGGAGCGCCGTTTGCCGCCGACAGTGAATGAACCCGCAACCAGGCATTCTCTTCGGCAAGCGCCGTACGTTCATTGTGAGGAGATTCCGCGATGCTGACCACCCACCCAAGCTCAGTCGTCCAGAAAAGGGATTTGCACGTGGGTGGTATTGGCTCGAGCGCGTCGGCAGTACTCGCCGCGGTGACCGATCCCATGAGTGACGAAGCTGATTCATGGCTCACGAGAGCCCGCGATGCGGCGCGAGACGCGAATGACTATGTGCACGACAACCCTTGGGCTGCGCTCGCCGTTGTTGCCTTGGCGGGAGCGACCGCCGGCTATCTACTGTCGCGACGAAAAAGCGAATGACCGATTCCCACGATGTGAAACGCAAGTTTTCCAATGACCGGCAGTGGCGTGATTTCATTGCGGCAGTTCACGATTCGGTGACGTACCCGTGTTCCGTGACTTACCCGATGGTCTTGGGCGCAGTGCGGTCGGGTCGAGCCTGGTTTAACGACGGCGCGGCGCGCGCATCGAGTTGGCTCGGCGGCCGGGCGAGTTCGCCCGAGACAGTCAGCCTGGAGCGGATTGAGGCGTAAGTTCCGGGGCGGATGTCAGCGTCAATCGCTCGGGGTATGAATACACATTGCAGTGCGCCTCGCGCAGGAATCCCACCAGCGTCAGTCCGGATGTCACCGCAAGATTGACCGCAAGACTGGAAGGCGCGCCGATGGCGGCAAGGACGCTCACGCCGGCGCGGATTGCCTTTTGCACGAGTTCGAAGCTGGCGCGACCGCTCAATACCACGATGCGATTGGTCAACGGTATCTCGTTCGACATGAGACTCATGCCCACGAGTTTGTCGAAGGCATTATGACGGCCCACGTCCTCCGCCACGTTGAGCAAGGTCCCCGAAAAATCGAAGAGTGCGGAGGCGTGTACCCCGCCGGTGTCGCCAAACTTCGACTGCGCTACACGCATGCGGTTTGGCAGACGCAGCAGCAGCGACAGAGCGACATGTCCGGTATCCGGGATATGCGTGGCGGCGGCGCGGGCGATGGCGGCATCGAGCCCCGTGGTACCGCACACGCCGCAGCTCGAACCGGCTGAAAAGAGGCGGGAGGGGGTGTTCGGCACGATCTGCACCGTGGGATGCAGGCGTACATTGACCACATTCGGCCGCCGCGTGCTTGACTCGATCGCGTCGATATCCGCGGCTTGATTCACGATGCCCTCGCCATAGAGCAGCCCGGCGGCCAACCACTCATCGTCGCCCGGGGTGCGCATGGTGGTGCCGAAGGACATGGGTTCCAGCCCAAGCGCCGGATGATGCAGCAGGAATTCCAGCGGCGCTTCGACCGCCACTCGATCGTCCTTGGCCACTTGGCTGTCGGCGCCCGAACGCAGAATACGCACGTTGAGCGTCCCACTCGCCGCCCGAGGCGCGGATTCCGTCGGTAACACATTATTGGCCATGGCTAGGACCGCCCACCTTTTGCTCAAATTACCCGCCAATGATACCGTTCCCAAGTCTTGGCTACGTCATCAAAGGGGAACAAATGTCGAAATCAGCCGATCTGAAAGCCCGCAAAGCGGCGGCGGTGCCCGTCGGCGTGGGCAGCCGGGGCATTTACGTGGCCAAGGCTGAAAATTCCGAGCTGTGGGATGTCGACGGCCGGCGCTTCATCGATTTCGCGGCGGGCATCGCCGTGCTCAACACCGGCCATCGCCATCCTAAGGTCATGGAAGCCGTGGCGCAGCAAGCGCTGGCGTTTACGCACACCTGTTTCCATGTGGCGCCATACGAGTCCTATGTGCGGCTGGCCGAGCGCTTGAATACGCTGGCGCCCGGCGACTTCACGAAAAAGACTCTGTTTTTGAATTCCGGCGCCGAGGCCGTCGAAAACGCCATCAAGATTGCGCGCTACCATACCAAGCGCTCCGCGGTGATCGCCTTTTCCGGCGGCTTTCACGGCCGCACGCTCATGACCATGGCGCTCACGGGCAAGGTCATGCCGTACAAGCGCGGCTTCGGCCCTTTTCCCGCCGAGGTTTATCATGCGGAATTTCCGCAACCCTATCGGGGTATCACCACGGAACAGGCGCTCGCCGATTTGGATCGGTTATTTCACGGTGACGTCGATCCGAAGTCGGTTGCGGCCGTCATCATCGAACCGGTACAGGGCGAGGGCGGCTTCAATGTGGCGCCCTTCGATTTCCTGCGCGCGCTGCGGCGTCTATGCGATGAACACGGCATCGTGCTGATCGCCGACGAAGTGCAAGGCGGCATGGCCCGAACCGGCAAGATGTTTTCGATTGAACACTCCGGCGTCGTGCCTGATGTCATCGCCATGGCCAAGGGTTTGGGCGGCGGTTTCCCGCTGTCGGCGGTGACCGGCCGCGCGACCATCATGGACGCGGCGCATGCCGGTGGCTTGGGAGGTACTTACGGCGGCAATCCGATCAGCATCGCGGCGGCGCACGCGGTATTGGATGTGATCGAGGCAGAGGGGCTGTGCCCTCGCGCGGCGGCTGTCGGAGACAAAATGCGCACCCGGCTCCTGGGGCTGGCCAAGGAACTGCCGTGCATCGGCGATGTGCGGGGCCTCGGGGCGATGGTGGCCTTCGAATTGGTCAAGGATCTTAAGACCAAGGAACCCGACGCGGAGCTGACGGCGGCGGTGTTAACTCACGCCGAGCAGCGCGGCTTGATCCTCCTGTCATGCGGCACGGCGGCGAACGTCGTGCGCCTGCTGGCGCCGCTCACCATTCCGGATGCGGTGCTGGAAGAGGGATTGAACATCCTCTGCGCGGCAATCAAGGACGCGTGCGGGATAGAATCCGCGCGCGCGGTTGCTTGAGTTAAGGTCTGCGCCTCCGCACGCTGCCGTGCGGAGGCGTTCTTCATCTACAAGTGAAGCGTTGCCGTGATGCCGACGGTGCGCGGGCGGAACGTGAAGTCGTTCTCCTGCGGTGTTGGCGGTCCCGCCGGGTTGAACGCGTCGCCCTGCGCCTGCGCATAGTTCACCACCGGGTGCGCGTTGAACAGGTTGTCGCAGAAAGCCGAGACCTCCCACCCGCCGCCGAGCTTAATGCCGGCGCGCGCCGAGGTGAAGCTGGTGGCGGGCAGCGTATAGGAGAAACCGTATTCGTACTGGCTGTTGTTGGCCGGATCCTGCACGGGCGCGAGCCACGGGTTGCGGCTCGTGTACTCCCAGTCGACGCGGATGAACGCATCGTGCTGGAACGCCTTGAAGGCGTATTGCGGGCCGAAGGCGATCGTCCAAGGCGGGCTCGTGCCCGGCGCGTAGTTGATCGCCGCGTTGCCCGAGATCGCCTCGCCGGCGAGGGCGAGGCCGCCGGTCGAGTCCTGGGTGAAGCGGGCATCGGTGTAGCCCGCCGAGAACTCGAAGGTTAACCCGCTGCCGAGGTCGGCCTGGGCTTGCAAGTCGAAGCCTTTCGAGACGGCGGTGCCGAGGTTGTCGGTGAACTGCAGGCCGCAGTTGCCCGCGATGTATACGTTTTGCTGGATGTTGTTCCACTTGATGTAGTACACGCTGGCCGCAATCTTGAACTTGTTGTCGAAGTTGTTTTTCGATCCGACCTCGAAACTCTGCGTACTGTCCGGATTGTACCCGAGCGGCG
Organism: Gammaproteobacteria bacterium; assembly: GCA_003165495.1. Classification (GTDB taxonomy): domain Bacteria; phylum Pseudomonadota; class Gammaproteobacteria; order Steroidobacterales; family Steroidobacteraceae; genus Bog-1198. Next base: position 6,464 of record PMMB01000028.1, read on the forward strand.
CCTGGCCGTTGCTGAACCCGTCGGCGATGAGGCCCGGTCCGCACGCGGGAATCAACGGTGCGTTGAAGCCGCCGGGCCGAAATCCCTTCGCGTACGTGAAGTAGAAGAGGTTGTCGGGATTTACCTGCCAGTCGAGACCGAGACGCGGCGTGAACGCGGTGTTCGACTGTTTGCCCGCCGCGGGGTACGGACCGTAGTTCTCGTAGCCGTTGGAATAGTGGTTCAAGGAGAAGCCGAGCTTCGAGTAGCGGGCCCCGGCGACCAAGGACAGTCCGTCGACGAGCCGGATCGTGGCTTCGCCGAAGCCCGCGATCTGCCGGTCGTAGCTCTTATTGGTGTTGTAGTAAATGTCGCAGTTCGGTATCGGCGGCGACACGGGTGTATTGAACCCGGTGCCGGGGCAGGAGTAGAAGGAGCCGTAGATGCTGTCTGCGGTGACGCCATAGAGTGATTGAAACAGCTGGTTGATGTTCGGGTCATTGAGCTGTTCGATACTCTGTTCCTCCGCGAGCTGCCAGAACACGCCCGTCGTCCATTTCACGCGGGCATCGGGGTCGCTCGACTGCAGGCGAAACTCCTGCGTCCAGGAG
>PMMB01000200.1 GCA_003165495.1 Gammaproteobacteria bacterium
GGCGTCGGACTCAAGGCGGTGACCAGTATGAGTTTGCCGTCGGGTTTGTCCTTCAGACTCGCGATGTAGTCGAGCGCGATTTTCGCTTTGTAATGGCCGTAGTTTTCAATGCTGGCAGCCGGAATCCCCAAGCGAGCGGCAATCTCGCCGATGGGTTTGAGGGTTGCATTCTGAGCGATCCCGATGTCGGAACTCACGATTTCTCCAGGTGTTGTCGCGGCCATTCGCCGCATTCATGGGCATCGGGTCGTGCCAAAGGCCCGACCGATGTATTGATTGTCACAAGAATATAGCAAAACGCGACCGCCCGAAACGGATCGACGATATGTTCCTCAGACGGTCAGTACGATTTTTCCGATGTGATTCGATGTCTCCATGAGCCGATGCGCTTCGCTGGCCTCGGCCAGCGGAAACGTGGCGTGAATGGTGGGACGCACGCGACCCGCGGCGAGGAGAGGCCAGACGTTTCTTCGGACCGCATCGGCCACCTCGGCCTTCTGAGCCACCGTTCGAGCCCGCAGCGTCGAGCCGGTGAGCGTCAGCCGCTTGGTGAGTATCGCGCCCATATTGATTTCCGCCCGCGTTCCGCCGAGCAGGGAAATCACGACGACTCGGCCGTCGAGGGCCGCGATTTCCAGATTGCGCGCGACGTAGCTGCCGGCAACCATGTCTAGAGTGACGTCGACTCCCTTGCCTCCGGTCTCCGTGCGCATCACTTCGACGAAGTCTTCCGTGCGGTAATTGATTCCTCGGACGGCGCCAAGCCGTTCGCAAGCGCGCGCCTTGTCGTCAGATCCCGCGGTCGCGAATACGCGCGCTCCCCATGCCGCGGCGAGTTGGATCGCGGTAGTGCCGATACCGCTGGTGCCGCCGTGAATCAGTACTGTGTCTCCCGCCTTGCAGCGGCCGCGATCGAATAGATTGGTCCACACAGTAAAGAAGGTTTCTGGTATTGCGGCCGCTTCCACCATGCTGAATCCACTCGGCACGGGCAGGCACAGCGGCGCCGCCGCGATCGCGTAGCCCGCGTAGCCGCCTCCCGGCAGCAACGCGGTGACCTTGTCGCCTATATTCAATCCGGAGACCTTGGGTCCCAGCGCAACAATCTCCCCGGCGATTTCGAGCCCGGGCAAATCAGAGGCTCCGGCCGGGGCCGGATAGCGGCCTTGGCGCTGCATCACGTCCGGTCGATTGACTCCGGCGGCGGCCACGCGCACGAGCACTTCGCCCTCCCCGGGGTGCGGCACCGGTCTTAGCGCAGGCTTGAGCTGCTCCGGTCCACCCGGGGCAGCGATTTCAATCACCGTCATTTCAAGAGGCACGGACATTAGTTGCTCCTGGGCGCCAATACGTTTCCACCGTTACGCTTTCCGAACGCGAGGCGAGTCTAAATTAATGTTAATTTTGATGCCAAGTGAGGAATCATCGCGGCGATTCTCGGTCGTATCCTACAGCAAGCATCGGCCACACTTCGGTTAGGCGCTCACAAATGGCATCGATGGATCAAAGATGCGTCGTACTATGGTGGCCGGACATAGGAAATAATTTAAATCGAGGGGTGTCTTATGGCTCAGGTGACTCGACGATTTTTCTTGGCATCGTCCGCTGCATTGTCAGTTGGATGCGCAATACGCCGACCGGTAGATGTGGCAACGGTGTCGTCATCACCGAACGTTCGTCAGCCGGTTGTGGGCCAGTCGTGGCGCTATTCGCAGCATGACCTCTTCACCCGGGCGCTCGTCGACACTCAAATCGACCGCGTTACCGAGATCAATCGCACTGTCGAGATCGCTTCGAGCAGCGAAGCGGTGAAAGACGACAATGGTGCGAAGTCACACTGGGGCACGGATTTCTTACGAAAGTATATTGGTCACCGTGATACGCCCGCTGGCGCCCTGCCGAGCGAGATACAGGGCCCTTGGGGTATGGTTCAGGTGGATCCGCATTGGGGCCAAGTTCAGGTCTACCAGACACCGATCCCACTTTGGCCGGAGCAGTTGCGGCCCGGCTGGCAGACTCACGTCAATACGAAGTACAAGACGCCCGGCAACCAAGACCCGTTGCCTTGGGACCAGACGATGAAGGCGCACGCCTGGGAGACGCTTACCGTGCCTGCCGGCCAATTCAAGGTGCTTCGGTTTACCAACTTGATCAACTTCAGGCATGGCGACATTTCGCGGATAGATTCTGTGCGGCAGGAAACGCTTTGGTTCGCACCCGAAGTGGGCCGTTGGGTGGCTCGTGAAAGCAAGGGCAGCTACTATGCAGACGATTCGGCTGTAGATCAGTCCTACAATGAAAACGGCTTCCGCTGGGAGCTGCTCGAGTGGTCGTAGCGGCGTAAGGCTGCGTAACCGCGGGCTGCGGTCCTGCGTCGCGACGGGCGGTTAAATCCGCACGTGCACCGCATCCAATATGTTCATCCGCCAGCTCGAATATCTCGTCACCCTCGCTCGCGAAAAGCATTTCGCGAAGGCAGCCGAGGTTTGCCACGTGTCGCAACCGGCTCTGTCGTCGGCAATCCGCGGTTTGGAGAAGGAACTCGGCGTGATGATCGTGCAGCGGGGACGGCGATTTCTGGGACTGACGATCGAAGGCGAACGAGTTCTCGCGTGGGCGCAGCAGACGTTGGCCTCGCTGTCATACATGCGCGAGGATGCGTCCGCCGCGAAATCGACCATGACAGGGACGCTGCGGGTCGGCGCGATACCGACGACCATGACCGCCGCTGCCTTCCTGACGGGACCGTGTTTTTCCGCGTATCCGAATATTCGCTACACGTTGTCATCCTTGACCGCCGACGCCATCGTCAGTCAGTTGGATCACTTCGAACTCGATCTCGGCCTGACCTATCTGGATGACACGGTGATCGAGGGATTTGAAAAGCTGCATCTGTTTGACGAGCGCTACGTCCTACTGGCCGACCGCAAGGTGTCGCTCGACCCCACGTTGACGTGGGAACAGGCGGCGCGACTGCCGCTGTGCCTGCTGACTGGAAAGATGCGCAATCGGCAGGTCATTGAGGCCGCCTTTCGGCGAGCCGGCGTGCAGCCTACGGTTATTCTCGAGACTGATTCGTTGTTTTCGTTGTACGCCCACGTGAGCGAAGCCGGGCTCTTCAGCATCGTGCCTCACAGCCTGCTCAATTTTTTCGATCTCAAGAATCGCGTACAGGCCAGGCCGCTGTTGCCGCAGCTAACCCGCGCCATCGGCTTGATCGCCCGCAACCAGCCGTCGCTGGCACCTATTACGGGCGCGGTGTGGGAAATTGCGCGCGGGCTCAATCTGCAGCCGCGATTCGACCTGGCGCTCGCTCAGTTGCCGTAGCGTCGCTGATTCGGATGTATCATCGGCGCCATCTCGTGATCCACGGCCGCGCCGTCTTGGCGCTGGTTCCGGCGCGAGGCTTGGGAATTCGCGCTAGAGTGTAGGATCATCGCATTATGACAACGGCCTATATCACCCACCCCGATTGCCTGCGCCACGAGATGGGTGCAGGGCATCCCGAGAGTCCCGCCCGCTTGAATGCCATCAATGAGCAGATGCGCACGTCCGGAATGCTGGACGAACTGCGCTGCTTGGAAGCGCCATTAGCGGATGCCGACGACCTCAAGCGAGTGCACCGTCCGGCATATGTGGATCTGATTTTTGCGAATGCACCGACTGAAGGGTATGTGCAGCTCGACCCGGATACCGCGATGAATCCGCATAGCTTGAGCGCGGCGCGGCGTGCGGCAGGCGCGGGACTATTGGCGGTCGATGAGGTGATGGCTGGACGGTCCGTGAACGCGTTCTGCGCGGTGCGGCCCTGCGGCCACCATGCGACCCAGGTGCGCTCAATGGGCTTTTGCATTTTCAATAATATCGGCGTCGCGGCCGCCTATGCGCTCGAGAAAAAAGGCCTCGACCGGGTTGCGATCATCGACTTCGACGTCCACCACGGCAATGGCACCGAGGACATGTTCAGCGCGCCGCAATGGCGCGACCGCGTGCTGATGGCGAGTTTTTTTCAGCACCCCTTTTATCCGTACAGCGGCACTGCCAATCCCGCGCCCAACATGATCAATGTGCCGCTGGCCGAAGGCAGCGGCGGCGCCGCGGCAAAACAAGCCATCGAAGCGCAATGGCTGCCTGCGTTGGAAAACTTCAAGCCGGAGATGATTCTCATCTCCGCGGGGTTCGACGCGCACCGCGAAGATTTGTTGGGCGGAATGGCGCTTGTCGAGGCCGATTATGCGTGGATCACCCACGAAATGATGGCGCTGGCGGCGCGACATTCACAGCAGCGCATCGTCTCGATGCTCGAGGGCGGCTACAACCTATCGGCGCTCGGGCGCAGCGCGGTGGCGCATGTGAAGACTCTTACCGAACATTAGCGGGTATCTGCTCGCTTGCCGCCGGCGCACTTGCAACCCGCTTGACCTTGGCCTTCGCGAAACGCCACCACGGCAGCGCCGCTGTCATCACCAGCACTTTACCCGGCGCAAGCGCTGGCTGGTAGCCGGGCAGTTTCGCCAGGATGCCGCTCCAACCCGCGCCCGCGAGCACTGTGCATAGGCGCTGGACGGCCGGGTGCGTGAGGTTGGGTTTGAGGCACGCGAGGAAGTAGTTCTCCTCGACCAGCGGCGCAAAATGCAGCCCAAACTGCAGCGCGGCGGCTTCGACGCCAACGCCGACATCGGCGAGACCGCTTGCCACGCATGCCGCTACCGAGACATGCGTTTCCTCCGTCAACCCGTCGTAGCCCAGCAATGCGCTCGCATCGATGGAGTACTCGTGCATCAGGTGGTCGACCAACATGCGAGTGCCCGAACCCGGCTGGCGATTGACGAAGCGCAGATGGTGCCGCACGACATCGGGGAAGGTGCGAACGATAGTTGCGTGCTCGCGACGTACCATCAAACCTTGCATGCGCCGGGAACAGCCGATCAGTTTGTGCAACCCGGGTTTGAGCAGGGGTTTGAGCGCCTTGGCGAATACCGGTGAGGCGCCGAGCAATAGCGGCACGTGAAAGCCGGCGACGAGGCACTGACTATCACTCAATGCGCGCAGACTGTCCACACTGCCCTGAAAGCGAATGTCCAGGTGCAGATCGGCGGCCTCGGCCGCGTGTTGCTGCAGCACGGGTAGCGCAATGTCATGGCTGGCGCGCACGGTGAGCAACTGATGGCGCTGGTCCCGCGCGTCGGTGAGTACGCGAGCGAGGTTGGAACGCAGCGCTTCGATGTGCGGCTGCATGCGCGTGCGCGCGCGGCGCTCGGCCCACAACAGTCTTTCGGCAAATTGCGTCGGCCGCGCTCGCTGGCCTTGGGACCAGATGATCAGTGGCTCGCCCAGCGTCTCCTCCCACTTCCTGAGCGAACCCCAGACATACCGGTACGAGCATCCGAGTGCCTGCCCGGCGTGACGGATCGAGCCGCCCTCGAGCACGGCGGCCAACAGGTCGAACAGCGGGTTGCTTAAGGCCGCGCCGCGCTGCTCGCCGGACTCAAATGCATAGCGCAGGTGCAGGCCGAGGGGAGGCTCGCCGGTGGCATTATTCAAGCCTTCAGCGGAACCACGCCGATGGGACTTCATCGCGATTTTTGTTTGGCGCACCCCGCTATTTTAACGCGTCTGAGAGCGCAGAGCAGCGCCAAAAGAACGAATTACCACGGGCTGCACAACTTGAGCTCCTCAGCGCCGGCGTGGCGCGGGACGGACACCACGGCGATGTCGATTCCGTAGGTCGCGGTGAGTTCGACGGCAGTGATGACTTCAGAAGCGAGTCCGGTGACGATTACGCCTCCAGGCTTCATCATGATCACCCTGCCCGGAAACAGGAGCGCATGGTTCGGGTCGAGAGTTCTAATTCGTTCGCCGTCATGGCGCGACGGGCGCTGTTCGGCCAAAACAGGTCAAAACGCGAGAACCGGAGGAAAAAGCTTTTTCATGGGTTAGTCCTTCAGTGGCGACTCGTGTCGGGAGCCCCGAGACTAACTAACTTCTTTCCTGCTCACCTATGATCAGGATCATACGACATGGCGCGCGAGCCGAAGCACCTTGTCTTGTCGTTCGATAACCCCACTGCGTTGCATCGACGCGAGCGTCCGGTACAGAAAAAATGGTCGACCCCTCGACGTAGAGGACTCGAATCGCGTGCGGACGCAGCGTCTTCGGAAACTGCGGTGACTTTAGGACCATGGCCGTGGGTTGCTCTCGCAATGTACTTAAAGTCACGGCTGCAGGGGAGCGTCAAATCCATGTTCGGCGAGGATCTTTTGACCGACGGGCGAGAGAATGAAGAGCGCGAATTGTGTGGCGTGCTCTTCGTTTGCACCCTTGAGCACCGTCAATCCTTCGTTTGCGACGATCGAGAGTTCTGGCGGCAGAGTCACCGTGCTGAGGCCGGGTAAATCCGTTTCGGCCGCGTGGCCGTTGGTGCAATACGACAAGAAGATGTCGAGACGCTGTGTCTGCAACAGCCACACCATAGCATTCTTGGTGTTCGGCGGAACGGCCAGCATGCCCGGCTCGTTCCCCATTCTGAGTGCTTTGCCCTCCAGGGTTGCCCGACTGCCGGATCGCACGGCCTCTGCCTTCTTGAACATTGCCCACGCATAAGCTCCGCCCGGATCGTTGCTCGGAGAGGAGGTACCCACTCTTATGGCAGGGTTAAGCAGTGTGGCAAGCAGCGTGTTCGAGGTGGCGTGCAAGCCTGGGCGCAAAATCGCGCACAAATGATTTCGTGCGAAGAGCACCGTGGGCCCGGATTTTCCGGCTTGCGTCAACGCCTCGGGATAGCCCATATCCGCTGAGGTGAAGATATCACCCGCCTCTCCTTTAACGAGGCGATCCCCGAGCGCGCCCGAGGCGCCATAAACCGGCTCGACATTCACATGATACGTGCTGCTGTAGGCTGCCGCGATATCGGTCAGCGCGGCGCGCAGGCTTCCCGCGGAATATAAGCGAATAGGGGCGGATTCTGCGGCGAGTGCCGCGCTCACAGTCAGTGACAGTAAGGCAGTTGCTAGCGCTGCACGCATAAAAGGTCCCTCACGCATTAGGATCATTGGCATTAGGGTAGAACAATTGTTGGTCCTCGACTTTGTAGCGAGCAATATCGGCCTGGCCGGCCGGTGAGATCAGATAATCGATAAACTCTTGGCCGAGTATTTTCTTGACGTTCGAATGCTTCTCCGGATTGACCAACATCACGCCATATTGGTTAAACAGTCGCGCATCGCCTTGGACCACAATCTGCAGTTCTCCCTTATTCTTAAAGTGAATCCATGTGCCACGGTCCGACAGCACGTAGGCGTTGCTCGCGCTCGCCGTATTGAGCGCAGCGCCCATGCCCTGGCCGATCGATTGATACCAGGGGCCTTTTGCTTGATCGATGTCGATGCCCGCGCTTTTCCAGAGATTGAGTTCGGCGATGTGCGTACCCGAACGATCACCGCGAGAAATGAAGGTCGCTCCCTTCTCCTTGATAGCCTGCAAGGCCCGTTCGACCTTCTTCATGCCGGCGATTCCGGCCGGGTCGCTCTTCGGTCCGATCAGTACGAAGTCGTTATACATCACCGGGTAGCGTTTAAGGCTTTCACCCGCAGCAACGAACTTCAACTCCTCTGATCTGGCGTGCACGAAGACCACGTCGGCGTCGCCGCGACGAGCCGTGTCGAGCGCCTGGCCAGTACCTTGGGCAATCACTTCGACCGTGATGCCCGTCCTCTCCTTAACGATCGGTAGTAGATAGTCGAAGAGGCCCGAGTCCTGCGTCGAGGTGGTTGAAGCTACCACAATCGATTTGTCGTTCTTCGCCGCGCATGATGCGACGGTAAGAACCATCGCTCCGAGCGTAAGGGCAATCAAGTGCCGGCTAAAGTTCCTGAAAGTTTTCATAACCAATAGCCCAGTACTAAATCAGCAATTCACCGGCCAAGAAACTTTTTGCGTCGTCGGCTGCGGGAGCTGCAAAGAACCTCTCCGCAGGCCCGCTCTCGATGATTCGCCCACGATGCAGTAGTACGATGTCGCCCGCAAGTCGTTTGGCTTCGCCGAGATCATGCGTGGCCATGACGACTTTGATACCGCGCGCGCTAATCGCCCGCACAATGTCCTCAATCGCCTTTGTGGCGGCGGGATCCAAACTCGCCGTCGGCTCATCCAAAAACAATACGGCAGGGTCTCGCGCCAGCGCCCGCGCCAGCGAAAGCCTCTGTTGCTCGCCACCCGACAACCGTCGCGCTGGTCGGTGAGCAAGGGGTTCGAGTCCGACCAGAGTCAGAAGTTCGACGACGCGTGGCTCCCGTTCGGCGCGCTCTACGCCAGCAGCAGCTAGCGCATAGCGAATGTTGGCAGCAGCACTGCGCCTGAGCATCACCGGGTGTTGGAACATGATAGCCCGCCGGGTTGGGGGCGATACCTCTCGCCCGCCCCAAGTAATGCGTCCGCGCGACACGGGAAGAAGTCCCATCGCGGCTCGCAGGAGAGTCGTTTTGCCGGAGCCATTGGGCCCGATCAGCAAGGTGGGAGCGTCGGCCGAGAAGGTGAGCGAAATATCATCCAGGATCGCCACGCCGCTGGTGACGATTCCGACCTCCGAAAAGCAGATCGGCAAATCTGATTCGAGCGAGCGCACGCTCATCCTGAGAAGCGCTCGGCGGCGCGACGCGCACCCCATGCCAGTGCGCTGATCAACACGACTATAGTAATTAAGACGATGCCCAGGCCAATCGCCAGCGGCAAGTTGCCTTTGGATGTTTCCAGCGCGATCGTCGTCGTCATGGTGCGCGTGAAGCCCTGGATATTGCCGCCGACGATGATGATGGCGCCAACCTCTGCCGCCGCTCGGCCGAAACCCGCAAGCAGTGCGGTCAGCAGCGAAAATCGAGCGTCCCAAATTAGCGTTCGGACCCGGCGCAGCGGGCCCACATTCATGGCGGTGAGTTCATCACGATACTCCAGCCACAGATCTTCGATAGTTTGTCGAGTGAGAGCCGCAATAATCGGTGTTACTAAAACTGTTTGCGCCACCACCATCGCCAGTGGCGTGAAGAGCAGTCCCCATGAACCCAGAGGCCCCGAACGCGACAGCATCAAATAAACCGCGAGGCCCGCCACCACAGGCGGTAGACCCATGAGAGCGTTGAGCACAACAATGACCGGCTCTCGGCCACGAAAGCGGGTCAGCGCAATTAGTGACCCGAGTGGCACTCCGATCAGCGCCGCGAAGAACGTGGCGCTTATGCTGACGATCAGCGAGAGCCGCACTATGGCGAACAGCGCCGGATCGCCGGTCAGCACAAGATGCAAGGCAGATGCGTTTTCAGGCATGGTTGAAAGGTGCGGCTTACAACCGCCGCAGCCCTCGTTTTTCAGGGTAGGCTAGTGTTATTCCCACGATAAGTGCCAGACCAACATTCCACATCGCAAAGCCCGCCGTCGCGAGGGAATAAATCGGACGCGCACGGTGTGTGGTTGACTCTATCATTTTGATCGCTGGCAATCCTTGCCTATAGCCGCCCTTACTCTGTAACGAAACGGTTGAAGCCTTCGGGAAATGCATGTCACGAATTGGTGACAGCGCGAGTGTGCAGGCCGCAACGTGAGTGAACGCCGAGCAAGCCTCGAAAATGTCGATGCGCAGACCGACCCGATAACCCTTTCGGGGAAGGTTGATACGGCTGGGGGATTGAGCAGAGAGGAACCCAGTCGCTGCGCCGGGGTAGTGGCGGCAGCATGTACACAACAGAAAACGCACGCAACACGGGAAGCCCCAAGGCGTGTTTGAGGGATCAAGCAACCGGAGGCCCGTGAGGGAAGCTCCGGGCGCATTGGGGTGACGGAGAGGCTCGTAGTACCGGTGAAGCCGGGTAATGCCGGTGGAGGGAAGGGGCCTTGGTTCAGGACTGACGCAAGACGTAGTGAAGGAGCGGAGATTGGGCAACCTAGCAACTCCGGCAAGTGTTCAGAAACTGCAGACGGCGTTACACGCGAAAGCGAAGACGGAAGCCGGGTATCGCTTCTACGCGCTGTACGACAAGATTTACCGGGAGGACATCCTGGCGTACGCCTATGCCCAGTGCTGCTCGAACAAGGGCGCACCGGGAGTAGATGGACAGGACTTCTCGGACATCGAGACGTACGGGGTGCAGCGATGGCTCGGCGAACTGGCGATGGCGCTCAAGAAGGAGACTTACGGACCAGATCCGATCAGACGAGTGTTTATCCCCAAGCCCAACGGCAAGTTAAGGCCGCTGGGTATCTCGACTGTGCGTGATCGGGTGTGCATGACAGCGGCGATGCTGGTGCTCGACCCGATCTTCGAAGCCGACCTTCCACTCGAGCAGTACGCCTATCGGCAGGGCCGCAACGCCCAGCGTGCGGTGATCGACGCGGAAGAAACGCTGTACCGTGGCCATCTGGACGTGGTGGACGCCGACCTTGCGGACTACTTCGGCAGCATCCCGCACGCGGATCTGATGCGCTCGCTGGCGCGACGCATCGTGGACTCACGTGTGCTGCATCTGATCAAGATGTGGTTGGAAAGCGCCGTGGAAGAAACCGATGATCAAGGACGGAAGAAGCGAACGACGGAAGCCAAGGACAACGGTCGCGGCAGCCCGCAGGGCTCTCCCATCTCACCGCTGCTGGCAAATCTATACATGCGCCGGTTCGTGTTGGAATGGAAGCGGCGCGGGCTGGAGGATCGCCTCGGCTCGCGCATCGTGACTTACGCGGACGATCTTGTGATCCTGTGCAGACGGGGTAAGGCAGAGGAAGCTCTGCAACGTATGCGCGAGCTCATGGGAAAGTTGAAGCTGACCGTCAACGAGGAGAAGACGCGAGTCTGTAAGGTTCCGGAAAGTGAGTTCGACTTCTTGGGATACACGTTCGGGCGGATGTATAAACGGACGACCGGCAAAGCCTATCTGGGTGTGCGGCCGTCGAAGAAGAGCATCCGGCGCATGGTGCAGAAGATCCATGCGATGACAACAGTCTCCGGAACGGGGCAAGCGACCACACAGATGGTGGAGCAGTTGAATCGCACGCTGCGCGGCTGGGCAAACTACTTCAATGTAGGAACGACCCGCGGTGCATATCGCGCACTTGACCAATACACCGTTGTGCGGTTACGTCGGTGGCTGCGGCGCAAGCATAATCTCAGGCGCAAACGGGGTGCGACCTATCCCCTCTCGCACCTGTACGGGCACTTCGGGCTCGTTCGTCTGACACAGCTGGGCCGCGGTCCGTCGTGGGTGAAGACGTGATGTTCTGTCCGAGAGCCGGATGCGGGCAATCTGCAAGTCCGGTTCGATGAGCGGGATGTGGAAACGGAGTTACGGCTCGGGTACTTGGGCACCGCCAAACGAAAGGGGCGGCAACAGACAACCCAAACCTACGACCACCGCGCCACATCTCGACTC
>PMMB01000308.1 GCA_003165495.1 Gammaproteobacteria bacterium
TGGGACAAACCGGGCGGCTTCATCGGCCGCGAGGCGCTGCTGCGGCAAAAGCAATCAGGGTGCCTCAAGCGATTGGTGCAATTCAAGCTCAAATCGCCCGAACCCCTGCTCTATCACAATGAGCCGATCTGGCACGGGGATGCCATCGTTGGCTTCATCCGGTCGGGAATGTACGGACACTCTCTGGGCGCCGCCGTGGGATTGGGGTACGTGACCGCGCCGAACGGCACACCCGTCGAGGCGATCGGTTCCAACGATTACGAAGTAGAGGTCGCGGGCATCCGCTATCCGGCGACCGCTTCGTTGCGGCCGATGTATGACCCGAAGAACGAGCGGATCAAGCGTTGATCCGGATGATTTCAACGTAATCGGAGAGTGACACCATGGCTACATCAAGTGCAATTGCGTCGTTGGCCGCAAACACCAAGATCGGCTATAGCTTGGATCGCAAGTTCTACTGCGACGATGCCGTGTTCGAGGCGGACATGGACCAGGTCATCGGCCGTAAGTGGATCGTCGCCGGACATGTCGACCGGGTCCGCAACAAGGGCGATTATTTTCTCTACACGATCGGCAATGAATCCATCATCATCGTGCGCAGCGGTGAATCGACCATCAATGCGTTCTACAATGTCTGCCGGCACCGCGGCTCCCTCATCTGTACCAAGCCCGAGGGACGCGTCGCCCGTCTGACCTGCGGGTATCATGCTTGGAGCTACGGACTCGACGGTGCGTTGCTCGCCGCTCGATTGATGCCGGCGGATTTTTCGAAAAAGGACAACGGCCTGCACCGCTGTCACATTCGGGTGTACTACGGTTTCATTTTCATCAATCTATCCGATCAGGCACCGGAGAATTTCGATGCGGCGTTCGCGGATCTTGGACCCTATCTCGATTTCCACGGATTCGCAGGCGCGAAAATCGCGCATGCCCAGTCCTATCCGACGACCGCCAACTGGAAGCTGATCGTCGAGAATTTCGTCGAGTGCTATCACTGCGCGCCGGCGCATCCGGAGTTTTGTTCGATGCATCCGCCGGAGGCGCTGATTGCCTTCGGTGCCGGACCGAGTTCCGGTCCGGCCGATGCGGTCGAAAAATACCTACCGGCGCTCAAGGCATGGGAAGCTCGAGCGGCGGCCCTCGGGCGACCGATCGGCACCGTCGACGACGGGCCCGAATCGTCCCATCTACGGCTGCTGCTGCAGCGAACGATTCGGGAAGGGTACGAAAGCGAGACTCAGGACGGCAGACCAGCCGCGTCGTTGATGGGCAAACGATTGGGGTGGGACCAAGGGCGAATGTACCTGTCTTTCAGCCCTTTCACGCAACTCGTCGCCACCAACGATTTCGCCGTATTGTTCATATTCACGCCGCGCAGCACCCTGCACACGGATGTGGACCTTTATTGGCTGGTCGACGGCCGTGCGTCGGAAGTCGACGTTAAGAGAATGATTTGGGGTTGGGATGAGACGACGAAACAGGACAAGGAGATCACCGAGAACAATCAGGCCGGTATCTTATCTAAGCATTATCAGCCCGGCCGTTATTCAGAGCACGAGCGTCGGGTGGTGACGTTTCAGCAATGGTACTTGGCACAATTCGGTCACGCGCTCGCGTGAGGCTTAAGCGGAATCGCTTATGCCTCACGTCCCCCAAGTGAGAATTTTTTGGCGACGCGCGAGCGCTCGTCACGTATTTGATATATCGCTGTAACAGAACTGAAGCCTTGCGTACGCACCATGTGCACCGTCTAACGCAAGGTGAATCATGTCGACGAGTTACGGCCTTAGTCGTTTGCCGAGAGTGCAAACGGCACTCATTTGCATTCTATTGGTCGGGTCAATCCCTCGTGCGCGCGCCGACGCCGCGGACGACGCGGATCAGACGCGGACCCACAGCCTCGATCCGGTGCTCGTGACCGCGCAAGCGCTGCATGGACCTCAATCGGCGCCTTCGCAGGGGTCGCTTGTTGCTACTCAGCCACAGTCGATTGTGGGCGCTGAATTCATTCAGAACAACGATGCTCCCGCGGCGAATTACACGGACATCATCAAATTCACTCCCAGCGTCTGGACCGTCGATCCAAACGGCCCGGGATTGATGGAAAACTTGGGCACCTCGATTCGCGGCTTCCAGGACGGGCAATTCAACGTCACGCTCGACGGCATTCCATGGTTTGACCCGAACGATTTCACCCACCATTCAACCAGTTATTTCATGGCGCAGGACATCGGTAACGTAGTGGTCGACCGGGGTCCCGGAAACGCGGGTACTTTCGGCAATGCGACGTTCGGCGGCACGGTTTACATGCAATCAGCGGACCCCAAGAAAACCATGGGCTTCACCACGCTGCTCAGTTTCGGCAGCTTCAACACGCGGCTGTACGGCGTGCGCTTCGACACCGGCGAGGTCAGCGAATGGGGGGGCACCCGTGCTTTCTTGAGCATCAAGACGTTGTCCTCGGACGGCTATCTCACCAACGCCAATTTGGATCGCAGCAATGCCTTCCTGAAGGTGATCCAGCCGGTGAATGATTCCACCGAGATTACGTTCGCCTCGAACCTCAACAAGCTCAAGCAGAATCCGCCGATCGGCGCAACGCCGAATCAGATGGCCACGTTCGGCGTGAACTATGCCTACAACCAGGATCCGACCAGCCAGGGTTATTACGGCTTCAACGTCGATAAGATCACCACGGACTTCGAATACATCGGCATCAATTCCAAGCTGGCGGGCTGGACGATCGACAACAAACTCTACACCGACGCGTACTTCCATGATGGCTGGAACGGGCTGGACGTCGGCGGCGTGCTGCCCCACGGCGTGATGGACGCGGGCGATACGCCGAACGGCACCATCTATGGCGCCAACGACGTTCCGGGCCAACAGCTCACCAACAATTATCGATCGGTAGGCGATATTCTTCGCGTGTCGCGCAAGTTGGGACCCGGCGAGGTGCAGTTCGGCGGATGGTTCGACCACCAGAGCAATCTGCGTGAGCTCCAAGAAGAGGACTTCACCAATAACTATGCGTTCAATCCGGACTTGACCGTACCGCCCGGCGGGCTGCCGGAGGCGTCGTACATCGATCGCCTCCAACACAATCAGCTGTTCACGCGACAAGCTTTTCTACAATACATCTGGCACGTCATTCAGGATCTCGACCTGACGGGCGGGGTCAAATACGTCAACTTCGAGCGTGACATCGTCTCCCCCGTCAACCAGGGAACCCTGCTGCAGCTGGACTATAGGCAGACCTGGACTCGCGATCTGCCGTCATTTGACGCGCATTACAAGTTAGCGGACAACTGGTCGGCCTACGCTCAGTATTCGAAAGGATTTCTAGCGCCGAACCTGAACGTTCTGTATGTGCCGACCCCCAGCGGCAACACTGTGAATCCTCAGGGCACGACGAATGTGCAGGCGGGCACGACCTGGGTCGGTCAGGCTCTGACGGTGTCTGCCGATGTCTATACGATTAATTTCAGCAATGAGATTGCTTCCCACACCGTCGACAATCAGAAGCAGTTCTACAACCTGGGCGCCGTCAAGTACAAGGGCGTGGAGGCCGAGGGCACTTACGTCGTGGGCGCCGGAGTCAGTGTCTACGGCAACGCGAGTTATATCAGCGCGCGGCAGACGGTGGATCAAAGCTGGGTTCCGGATACACCAAACCGCACGGCGGCGCTCGGCCTGCTCTACAACCAAGGCCCGATCCAGGCCTCGGTGATCGAGAAATACGTGGGCGTGCGCTACGGAGATTCCGGCGACGCGTATCGGCTTGGCGGGTATGGAACAGCCGACGCGGCGATCAATTACACTTTCGGTCCCCTGAGCAGCGCCTTGAAGGATACGAAGATCGGCGTGACGATGCAGAACCTCGCGGACCGCAAGTCCATTTACTTTCTCAACGGCTACAGCAATGGCAGTACGCCTTCCGGCTACGTGAATGGCAATCCCCTATTCTTCACGCTTCCGGGACGAAGCTTTCAAGTGTCGCTCTCGGCTTCGTTCTAGCGGACGGTGCGGTCAACGTGCTCGGCCCATGGGGGCCGGGCCGACTACTTGGTGCGTGACACCCAAGCCCGTTCACGCTACCGTAACTGCGATGTCAAGGCTCGATCTGGAAAGTATCGGTCGATCGGTGGTCAAGCTGCGTGCTGACGTGCCCGAAGATGCTTTTACGGCCGGCATCTTGGGATCGCAGCGCACGGGCAACGGAGTCGTCATCAATTCCGATGGATTGATCTTGACCATCGGCTACCTGGTGACGGAGGCGACCGACGTGTGGCTGACCACCCCGGATGGACGCGAACTGGCGGGCCACCCCTTGGCATACGATCAGGTGACGGGGTTCGGATTGGTATTGCCGTTGGAGAAGGCAGACATTGCGCCGATTCCTTTAGGCTCGTCCGCGGAACTTGTCGTTGGTGATCAAGCCTATGTGGTGAGTTCTCCGGAGTTCGCGGAGCCGCAGCCGGTGCATATTTTTGCACGTCGCGAATTTGCCGGTGCATGGGAGTATCTTCTGGAGGACGCAATATTTGCGACCCCGGCGCACCCTCATTGGTCCGGTTCCGCGTTGATCGACGGCAACGGTTGTTTGGTTGGCTTAGGATCTTTGTTGGTGCGCGAACTGACCGCGGGCGAAGAAATTAACGCCAATATGTTCGTGCCGATCGATTTGCTCAAACCCATTCTTGAGGAATTGACTACGCGCGGCCGTACATCGCGCCAGTCGCGCCCGTGGCTGGGCGTGTACGCCGCGGAAATGACCGGCAAGATTTATGTGACGGGCGTAGCCGACGGCGGCCCGGCGCAATTGGCCGACATTCGTGAAGGCGATCTGATCATGCGCGTGGCGGAACACGACGTCGCCACGCTGCCCGATTTCTATCGGCGTCTCTGGGCCGTTGGACCGGCAGGCACCGGTGTGCCGTTGACCGCGATTCGCGGCGGCACGCGCCTGCATTTGACCGTGCGCTCTGTCGACCGGGTAGACCTGCTCAAGCGGCCGCAAGCACACTAACAACAGCCGATCCCAAGGGAATCGATTTCCCGAACCTGCTGTCGATGGTGCACGATTCCTTCATGTCCCGGCCCAATATCATCGTTGCACCCGGCGGCAAGATGGAGTTGGCCATGCAACTGATACTGATCCCGATGATTTTGAAAATGATGGACGTTCGGCGCCGCGCGTTGGGCGCGCAGCCTCCGAGAGCATCGGCGTGAAGCGCCCGCCGGGCTCGTCACATTCTTGGATCAGCGAGCCCACCAATCGTCCGATAGTGTAGTAGCCTATGCTCATGGTCAGCTTCGGCAAACACCTTTGGGCCGGCGCCGGCGCAGCCTTGGCCGGCTCGCTGTGCTGCGTCGGACCGCTCGTGTTTGTGGCGCTCGGCGTGAGCGGGGCCTGGATCGGACAGCTCACCGCGCTGGAGCCTTACCGGCCCCTATTCATTCTCGTGATGCTGATCTTTCTCGCTCTGGCGTTCCGGCAACTTTATTTGCTGCCGCAACGCTGCGAGCCGGGCGAGACCTGCGCCGATCCACGGCGCGTGCGGCGGCAGCGCGGGATATTCTGGCTCGTGCTCGTCGGCCTCATGGCGCTGATCGCATTTCCCTGGTATGCGGCGCGTATGTTGAGTTGAAGGACAGTCCGATGCGTCACTTTATTCCGCTGACCGCGATGCTTCTGGCCACGGCGGCGATTGCCGGCCCGCCACGCACCGTCACTCTGCAAGTGCAACGCATGACCTGCGAGACCTGCCCGATCGTCGTGCGAAAAGCCTTGCAGCGCGTGCCCGGCGTGAGTTCGGCGAGCGTCGATTTTGCGCTCAAGACCGCCACCGTCACCTTCGACCCCGATCAGGTGAAGCTTGCGGCACTGACTCAGGCAACCACCAACGCCGGGTTTCCCTCGACCCTCAAGGCGGCTCCGTAACCTCGATGGTGCTCGAGTCAACCATCACCTGCCCCATCTGCGGGCACGCGCAGCGCGAGACCATGCCGACGGATGCGTGTCAGTTCTATTACGAGTGCATGGGCTGCCGCACGCTGCTTCGGCCCAAGCCTGGTCATTGCTGCGTCTTCTGCTCCTACGGCAGCGTCGCCTGTCCTCCGATGCAAGCCGCGCAGCCGTGTTGTGGGGCACCGACCACGTGACGAGCCCCGGCTCGAGCGCCGGGGTCTGTGTTTCTGAACCGATGACGCCACGGGCATCATGAGTCGACGTCCACTCCCCGTTGAAAATATAGCCGGTCGCGCGCAACCACAGGAGCGCCTGCGCGGCATTGCCTACATGGTGGCCGCGGTGTTCGTCTTTGCGATCATGGACTCGTTGATGAAGCGCTTGTCCGCGCACTATGGATCGCTGCAAATCTCGTGTTTGCGCTGCATCTCTTCCTGGCTGTTCCTATTGCTGCCGATCACCTGGCAGCGAACATGGGCAACTTTGCGCCCGAGGAATCCGCCGCTGCATCTATTTCGAGCCATGCTCGGCATTGGCATGCTGACTAGTTTCGTATTCGCCGTTCATCGCCTGACCCTGGCGCAGACGTACTCTCTGTTTTTAGCGGCGCCGCTGTTGATGACCGCTCTGTCGGTGCCGATTCTTGGCGAGAAGGTGACCGGCAAACGCTGGCTGGCGATCATTGTCGGTTTGAGCGGCGTGTTGATTATTCTGCGGCCTTGGGGAAACGGCAGCTTCCCGATGATCGCCGCATCGGCCGCCGCTGCGGCTACGATTTGCTATTCGCTGAGTGCATTGACCGTCCGGACTCTAAGTCGCGGCAATTCGAACATGTCCATGGTGTTCTGGTATTTGCTGCTGGTCAGTATCGGCTCCGGTGTACTGGCAATCGGTGATTGGCGCCCTGTCCTCGCCTCTGACTGGGGCTGGCTCATCGGAATTGGCGTCACCGGTGCGCTCGGTCAAATGTGGCTGACGGATGCCTTTCGGCGGGCGCCGCCCGCGGTTGTCGGGCCGTTCGAATACACGGCCATCCTCTGGGCCTTCGCCATCGATTGGATTTTTTGGTCGGCCTCGCCGTCGCTGAGTCTGGTGATCGGTGCCTGCGTCGTCATCGCGAGCGGTGTAGTCGTAATACTCGACGAGCGCCGTTTAGGCCAGCTGGCCCTCAACCCCGCCAGCCCTCCGCCTTAACGAGCCGCCGTCTCAATGCCTCGCGACGCGTTGCTCGTGCTCGTCCGCCATTCTGTGTTCGCTCTCAGTCGTAGGGCTGCACGATCCTTGGCCGATGAGCGATCGCACTGCGGCGCAGGCGTCCACCAGCATGCCGTCGCCGCCAACGGCGCCCGAATGCGCACTGGTGTCCCGCAGCAGCCGGTAGGCATCGGCGGCTGATAGTCCGGGATTCCTCGCAAGCAGTAAGGCGAGGACTCCGCTGACCTGTGCGGTCGCGATCGAGTCCCCGGACGCAAAGTCGTAGTGTCCACCGGGCAATAAAGTCAAAATTTCCCTTCCTGGCGCATACAACACAGAGTCAACCGTCGACTGACTTCCGGCACTGGCGACTTCGATGACGCCCGATTGATGCAAGAGTCCCTTGTTGCCCTCCGCCATATCTGAAGCAGCGCCGACGAACAACACACCGCGGCGCAGTCCTTCATGAATGAGATCGCTCAGCAACGGATCCGCGGGGCCCGCGAGACTCAAATTGACTATCTGCGCATGCGCATCGAAGGCGGCAACGAGGGCCCGGGCGAGCGTAAAGGAATTGCACCGAGCGGCATCGGCGTCCAGCTTTGCTTGCCAACAGGCCTTGAACAACAAGAGGCGCGCCCCGGGCGCGATTCCCACGATGCCTTCGTGATTGTTGGCAACCGCCGCTATGACCCCGGCCATTTCGGTGCCATGGCGATCGCGCCGAAATTGCTGATCGTCGGCATCGACGAAATTGACGGCGGTAGTGATGTTGCCGCGCAAGTCCGGGTGCTGAGTATCGGCACCGGTGTCGATGATCGCCACTTTGACGCCATCGCCTCGCGACCAAGGATGAGCGCCGGCGACATCCATTAGCTGGAAGCCACGCTGCAATCCCACATACGGATCATTGTAGCCTTCGGTGCGCGTCGCAAAACTCTGCAACGGTTGCGCCAGCTTGATGCGTCGATCATGCGCCAGCGCCGCCAGTAACGTGGGCCGATCCGTGCCTTCGGGAACTTCGAGCACGGCACAATGCATGTGCAATGGTTCGATCGGCCATGCGCTCACTTCGCGCAGCCCGTAATCGTTCTCCAAGGAGCGCATGACCTGGCGCGCAGCCGGACTCGGCCCGTAACTCGCGATGCTATCGTAACCGCGCGGCGTGCTGCCGGCACGAGCCATGAACGCAGCCGGGGCGCTTTCAACCGCCGCGATAATGAACGATTCGGGTGAAAGGGAGATCTGATCGGCCAGCGCGCGCGATTCAATCCGTACCGGCGTGTTACTGCATGCGCATGCCATGAGAACGAGAAACGCCGGCGCCCACCGTCTCATGGCTTATCGCCCGGCCCTAAACTCGGTTGGGTGCTTTCGGCAAAACGAACCTTCGCATGCCCGCGCAACAATGCCAGTGAAGAACTCACCGGCCGGGGCGAATTCGCCGCCAATGAATACACGCCCGCCTCCGTCGGCCCGGAAATAATTCTCAGCTGGGCCTCATCGAGTATGGCCTGCAGTTCGACCAAGGTGATAGCCGGCGAAAACACGGCGCGAATGACCTCGCCCGGTGCGTGCGCCGTGGATGTCGTGACCGTGTAATAGTTGGGCGCGGACGCGCGCGCGCGGAACTGCATCCATCGGTCGGCCGCCAACAGGCTGAGCGCCACGGCCATCACGGCAACCGACGCCGCCATCAATCCCTGCCATGGAATCGACCGGCGGCCCGGCTTCCCGGCCGCAGGCACATCCGCCTGCACGTCCGCGGACGCGGCGGCCACAACGCCATCCAGCCGCGCCTGCAGGCGTTTTAGCGA
>PMMB01000056.1 GCA_003165495.1 Gammaproteobacteria bacterium
GCCGCGGCCGACGCCGCCCCAGAAATACAGGCCGCGCCGCGGTATCGCCGCCATCGGCGCCGGCAGCCAGCGCAAGTGCGCGCGCAGCTTTTCGCCGACGGACCGGGACGATTCCAGAAGACTCGCGCTCAAGCGATCGAGCCGATGAGCCGCATCCAGCTGGGCAGCGTCGAATTCGAGTCGATGGGCTGCGACCTGTTCCCTGAGGCGCGATTCAACCGGCTTAGGGAAACTGGCCACTACCGACGCAGTGATTTTAAAGGCTCTGGTAGTTGGGACCGGAACCGCCCTCCGGCGTCACCCAGGTAATCTGCCCCGCGTAGGGTTCTTTGATGTCGCAGGCCTTGCAATGCACGCAGTTGGAGGAATTGATCTGCAATTTTTTCCCGCCGTTGCCGTCCGCGATCATTTCGTAGACGTTCGCCGGACAAAAATTGGTGCATGGATTGCCGAATTCCGTTATGCAACGCGTCGCGCACAGCGTGGTATCTGCCACATGCAGATGCACCGGTTGGTTCTCATCGTGCGTCGTCGCGGCGAAGAATACGAACGCCAGCCGATCGCGCGGCGGCAGTTCGCGGTCACCCCAGTCGCGGTCCGGAGACTCGTAATCATTCAGGCGCTTGAGCGCCGTATCGTCGGCGTGATTGGCGAGCGTCCACGGTAATTTCCCCAGGGTCACGGTTTCAAGCGCAGCGTTAGCGAGACCGAACCATAGCCCGCGACGGAAACCCGGCCGGATATTGCGCACTTTATGCAGCTCTTGCCCGCCCTTCGATTCGCGCCAGCGCTTATCGAACCCTGAACTCGTACCTTGCTCGACGAAATGCGCGGCAGCGGTCACGCCGGAACGAATCGCCTGATGGATGCCCTTGATCTTCGGCGTGTTGAGCGTGCCGCCGGCGTCGCCGACCAGCATCGCGCCCGGCATTTCGAGCGTCGGCATCGATTGATAACCGCCTTCTATCACGGTACGCGCGCCGCCTGCGATGATTTCACCGCCATGCAATAGATTCTTGATGTCGGGGTGATTCTTGTACTGCTGGAAGGCCTCAAACGGTTTGAAGCGCGGATCTTCGTAATCCAGGCCGACCACGAACCCGACATACACGCGATCGCCGTTGAGGTGATACAGAAAGCTGCCGCCATAGGTCTTGGAGTCGAGCGGCCAACCCAGGGTGTGTTGAATGCGACCGGGTTGGACGCGTCCGGACGGCAATTGCCACAACTCTTTGAATCCCAGTCCATAGGTCTGCGGCGACTTGCCGGCATCGAGGTTGAACCGCTTGATCAATTGTTTAGAGACGCTGCCGCGGCAGCCTTCGCAGAACATGGTGATCTTGGCGTGAATCTCGGGCCCCAAGGCGAAATTCGGTCCGGGCTCGCCATTCTTGTCGACGCCCATATCGCCGATGCGCACGCCTTTGACCGCACCGGCCCCATCAAACAAGGCCTCCGCCGCCGCAAATCCCGCAAACACGTCGACACCCAACTTCTCGGCTTCTAAACCCAGAATCGGGATCAGCTGCCCTAGCGAGACGATGAAGTTGCCGTGATTCGCCATCTGCGGCGGGGTAGGCAGCCGATAGCGTTTGCGGCGAGTCATGAATAGAAACTCGTCGCGCGTGGCCGGTACACAGATGGCCGGCGCGTGGGCGCGCCACTCGGGCAACAACTCATCGAGAGGCCCGGGCTCCATGACCGCACCGGACAGCGAATGCGCCCCCAGACTTGCGGCCTTTTCCAACACGCAGACGCTCAACGTGGAATTAAGCTGTTTCAGCCGGATCGCGCAGGCGAGCCCGGCGGGGCCGGCTCCGACAATCGCCACCTCGTATTCCATGACATCGCGCGGGGTATCGCTCATCAAGTTGACACCTAGAATCGAGATTGGGCCGCAAAATGAGCCCAGAAAAGGGTCGCATAGTAGATCATAAACGAGAGATACCGGGGAGAAGTCCCTCTGTCCTACACGCCGTGAGGGGATCTTCGCCGTGGCGTCGCTTTAATCAATGGGGATACCCATGTTGACAGGCCACGGACGCCGACTTCCAGGATGGCCAAGGGATTTGGGCATGGTTAGGGCAAGGACGCCCACCCCACTGCATGTGTTAGGTACGGTCCTGCCGCCAACTCGCCTTGCGCTTGGCGAAGAATGCGCTGAAGCCTTCCTGTGCCTCTGCTTGGATGCGCAATCGCGCCAGCCGCGCGGCCGCTTCAACGGATGCCGCGGCCCGATTGCGCGCGGACATGTGCGCCACATCGCGAATCAGCGTCTTGGCCTCAGCGAGCGCCTGAGGGGCGCCCTTCAGGATGGACTCCGTGATACGCGCACAGGTCGCGTCGAGCATGTCCGAAGGAACCACTTCATGCGCCAGGCCCAACTCTTTCAGGCTGGCCGCCGTCAGCGTCTCGGCAGTCAGAAAATATCGTCGTGCGGCGCTCTCGCCGATCTTGCCCAGCACGAACGGAGAAATGACCGCGGGTATGATCCCGAGGCGCACCTCGGTGAAAGCGAACTTTGCCGTATCCACTGCCACCACGATGTCGCAGGCGCCCAGCAGCCCGAGGGCCCCGCCGTAGCCGTCCCCGTTGACGCGCGCCAGCGTCGGTTTCGGCATTGAATCCAAGACGGCCAGCATCGTCGCCAGTTGCTCGGCGTCCGCCAGGTTGGCCGCTTCGCCGGCATGAACTTGCGCCTGCATCTCGGTCAGGTCGGCACCCGCGCAAAAGACCTTGCCGGCCCCCGTGATTTGCACGATGCGGACCGCGGCGTTATCTCCGCATTGCCGCAATTCAGAGCTCAGCGCAGCGACGGTCGCACGATCCAACGCGTTGCGCTTCTCGGGACGATTGAGCGTGATTTGCGCAACGCCGGCGACGATCGCAGTCAGAACTGGCGCGCTCACCGGGTTACTCGATTAGCGGAATTTCGTTCACATCAGTTCGACGGCGATCGCCGTCGCCTCGCCGCCGCCGATGCACAGGCTGGCGATGCCCCGCTTCTTGCCGCGCGCGCGCAGCGCATACAGCAGGGTGGTCATGATGCGCGCCCCGGTAGCGCCGATCGGATGCCCAAGCGCGCAGGCTCCGCCGTTGATATTCACCTTCTGATGATCCAGGCCCAGATCCTTCATCGCGGCCATCGGCACCGCCGCAAACGCTTCGTTGATTTCGTATAGATCCACGTCTTTGGCCTGCCAATCCAGCTGAGTCAGCAGTTTCTGCATCGCGCCCACCGGTGCCAACGTGAACCATTCCGGTTCGCGCGCGAAACTGGTATAGCCCAGAATGCGCGCCAAGGGCTTGCGGCCCTGCGATGCCGCCAAGGATTCGCGCGTCAACACCAGCGCCGCCGCGCCGTCGGAAATTCCGGAGGAACTTGCGGCGGTCACCGTGCCGTCTTTTTTGAATGCCGGCTTGAGCGTCGGGATCTTGGCGATATCGAGGGTGTAAGGCGTTTCATCCTTGTCGACCACAACTTCGCCCTTGCGAGTCTTGGTCGTCACTGGAGCGATCTCGGCCGCGAAATCGCCGTTGGCGGTTGCGGCCATCGCCCGTCGTACCGACTCGGCTGCGAAGTCGTCTTGGGCTTTGCGGGTGAAGTTGTACTTTTCCGAGGTGGCCTCTGCAAAACAACCCATGAGCTGTCCGTCCCAGGGGCTTTGCAAGCCGTCGAAGAACATATGGTCCAGCACTTCTTGATTCCCCATGCGATACCCGGCACGAGCCTTGGGCAGCAGGTAGGGCGCATTGGTCATGGACTCGATTCCGCCGGCCACGACCACTTTGGCAGAGCCGGCAAGAATCTGGTCGGCCGCCAACATCACCGCGCGCATCGCGGATCCGCACATTTTGTTGACCGTGGTGGTGGGAACGCTCGCGGGAATCCCGCCGCCCAAGGCTGCCTGACGCGCCGGTGCTTGGCCGATTCCGGCCGACAGGACGCAGCCCATGATGACCTCATCGATTTGCGAAGTAGGCACTGCGCAGTCCGCGAGCGCCGCTTTGATCGCGACCGACCCCAGTTGCGGTGCAGTGACCGTGGCGAAAGCGCCTTGGAAGGCGCCGACCGGCGTGCGGCGGGCAGCCAAAATAACGACGGGATCAGAATTCATAGAGCATTTCCGTGGTTTTTCCGGGGGATGCGTAGTATAGCTGCGATAGGCCCGCTACGACCTTCGTCGCTCGTTTAAGGCGCCAGCGGCTCGCCCACAGCCCGCGCAATCAGCTCGCGGCTGCGCTGCCTGGCATCGCTCGCGGTGAGAACTTCAAGTATTTCAACGCGAATCGGCAGTCGATACACTCCTCTGCCGTCCGGGGGCATAACGGCGCGCGTGCCGTGAATGGCCATGGCCACGACGGGCATGTCGGAGCGCGCCGCGGTGGTAAATGCGCCGCCGAGAAACTTGCCGACTTGGCGAATCTCGGTAAAGGTGCCCTCGGGAAAGAACACCAGGGACTGGCCGCTGGCGGCGAGTTTCAACACACGACGCGTATCGACCCCGCCCTTGTGTCGATTGAAGCGTTCGACGAACTGCGAACCCAGGCGCCGCAACAGCAGGCCCGCGAGGGGCACGCGCACCATTTCCTTCTTGATTACGAAGGCAAAATCGGGCGGCAATGCTGCCGCGGCGACCAGGCCGTCGATATAGCTCGAATGATTGGCCACGACCACGCAGGGTATTTGCGGCAGACGATCCAGGCCTTCGACGGTGAATGGAATGCCGGCCGCGCGCAAAAAAGCGCGCGAGAACACCCCGGCCACCAGCCGGCGCCGGCGCAGGCTCGCCACGAACAGATTGACCACCAGCACGGTCAAACCCAGACCGACGAACAGCACGAGACAATAGGCGGCATACAGCGGCTGCGCGGCCGTGCGCGCGCCCGCCTGCTTGGTTTCTGTGATCTGGTTCTCCTTATGTTAATACTTAACTGTACTGTGATTCTGGTCACGCCGACCTACCGGCACCCCTCGCATACTGGATCCCGCGGGCTTTTTACAGCACTATTTCGTGCGAACGACCACGCGGAAAAATATGGCGACGGCTCTTAAACGGA
>PMMB01000334.1:0-2379 GCA_003165495.1 Gammaproteobacteria bacterium
GGAGCACCGTTCGCGCTGGCCACCGATCACTCGCTCACGCTGCGCGCAAACGTCATCGACTTCAAGTTGAACCGCAATGCGCGAATCTACGTGCTGCCCTGCATCGCCGGGCACGTCGGCGCGGATGCGGCGGGAATGGTGCTTGCCGAGCGTCCGGATCTCGCCGACGAGATGACCCTGTTGGTCGACGTCGGCACGAATGCCGAAATCGTACTCGGCAATCGCCAACGGCTGCTCGCTTGTTCCAGCCCCACGGGTCCTGCATTCGAAGGCGCCCAGATCAGCTGCGGTCAACGCGCAGCGCCGGGAGCGATCGAACGCGTGCGCATCGACCGCGAGACTCTCGAACCGCGATTCAAGGTGATAGGCTCCGATCTCTGGTCCGACGACCCGGCCTTCGGCGAGGCAACGGCGGCCACCGGCATCACCGGAGTCTGCGGATCCGGCATCATTGAGGTCATTGCGGAGATGTACCTCGCGGGTATCATCAACCAAGACGGCGTCCTCGACGGGAGACTGGCCGCGCGCTCGCCGCGCATCGTCGCAAATGGCCGTACTTTCGCTTATTTGCTGCATCAAGGCGCAGTCGAGATGAAGATCACCCAAACCGACGTGCGCGCGATTCAGCTCGCGAAGGCGGCACTCTATGCCGGCGTCGCGCTGCTGATGGAGCGGCTCGGTATCGATCACGTCGATCGTATCCGCCTCGCCGGCGCGTTCGGCAGCCACATCGACGTCAAGTACGCGACGATTCTCGGCATGGTTCCCGACTGCGATCTCGCGCAAGTGCGCTCGGCCGGCAATGCTGCCGGAACCGGCGCGCGCATTGCGCTGCTGGATGCAACTTCACGCGGCGTCATCGAAACTTTGGTCAGGCGCATCGAGAAAGTGGAGACCGCGATCGAGCCGCGCTTTCAGCATCACTTCGTCGAGGCCATGGCGATTCCCCACAAGACCGCCAGTTACGCGAACTTACGCAAAGTCGTCGATCTGCCGGCACCGAAGGAATCTACGAGCCAGAGCGAAACTCGCGGCCGCCGGCCGCGGCGCGCGGATCCGATGAAGGCGGACTGAAGCGCGCGAATCGTCCGATCAGAAGTTCGAGTCGGGGGACGCGGCCTTGCGCCGTGCCATATAGTCGAGCAGCGCCTCGTCGATCGCGGGATCCATCGGCGGCAGAACGTATTCGGCGAGCTGTTTCTTCCACAGCGCATTCGCGCGCTTCGTCATGTCGGGCGAGCCCTCGGCCTCCCACTGCTCGTAACTGTTGTTGTCCGCGAGCGGCGAGCGGTAGAACGCGTTCTCGAAATTGGCCTGCGTGTGGGCGCAGCCCAAGAAATGCTTGCCGGGACCGACTTCGCGCATGGCGTCGAGCGCCTGGCCGTTTGGCGAGAGGTCCACGCCCGCGAGCAGCGTATGCATCATGCCGGCCTGATCCGCGTCCATGACGAATTTTTCGTAGCCCATGGCCAGGCCGCCCTCGAGCCACCCGGCTGTGTGCAGCACGAAATTGACCCCCGCGAGACAGGTCGGCACTAAAGTGTTCGCCGACTCGTAGGCCGCTTGCGCATCCGGGATCTTCGATGCGCAGAGGCTGCCGCCGGAGCGAAACGGTATGCCAAGGCGCCGCGCGAGCGCGGCCATGGAGTACAGCACCAACGCCGGTTCCGGTGTTCCGAACGTCGGCGCGCCCGATTGCATCGAGATCGATGAGGCAAAACTACCAAGCACCACCGGCGCGCCCGGATTGACCAGTTGCACGAATGCAAGTCCAGCCAGCGCTTCGGCCAGAGTCTGCGCGACGGTGCCGGCGACGGTGACCGGCGACATCGCCCCAGCCAGAATGAAAGGGGTGATGATCAAGGCCTGATTGGCGCGTGCGTAGACCTTGGCGGCGCCGAGCATGGTGGAGTCGTAGGTCATCGGCGAGTTGACATTGATCAAATTGATGATCGTCGTCTTCGGCCGACCGGTCAGTGGATCGGTCAATTCGTCGCCGAATACGATGTTCGCCAACGCGACGGAATCCGCGGCGCGCTCCGGCGCCGTCACGGAGCCCATGAATGCCTTGTCGCTGTATTTAAGATGGCTGTACACCATGTCGAGGTGCCGTTTGTTGACCGGCAGATCGACCGGCTCGCAAATCGTGCCGCCCGAATGGTGCAGGGAATTGGCCATGTACGCGAGCTTGACGAAATTGCGGAAGTCCTCGATTCGCGCGTAGCGGCGGCCTTCGTCGAGATTACGCACGAAGGGCGAGCCATAAGCCGGAGCGAACACGGTGTTCTTGCCGCCGATGAGCACATTGCGCGCCGGGTTGCGGGCGTGCTGAGTGAATTCGCGCGGTGCGGTGCGCTGCACGAGCGAACGGCACATGCC
>PMMB01000334.1:2540-2696 GCA_003165495.1 Gammaproteobacteria bacterium
TTCGCGTCGCGACCGCTGGGACGGCGCGCGTGACTGGTTTGCGTGTTCTGTTCGTCCATCGTCGCTCTCCCGGATAATTAATGGCACCCGTGCTGCTGGCGCCGCGGCGCAACGGTTTGTGGGATCAGACACCGAAGTATGGTCACTGTAAGTGCG
>PMMB01000098.1:0-6272 GCA_003165495.1 Gammaproteobacteria bacterium
CCGGACATTTTGTACTACATCATCTCGGGCTCGGTCGAAGTCATGATCGAAGACGAAGATGGCAACGAAATGGTGCTCGCATACCTCAATAAGGGACAGTTTTTTGGGGAAATGGGCTTGTTCTACGAGCAGCCGACCCGCAGCGCCTGGGTACGCACCCGCCAGCAGTCCGAACTCGCAGAAATGACCTATCCGCGCTTTCGGCAAATCGCCGCCGAAAGCCCCGGATTGATCTTCGAGTTGGCCACGCAGTTGGCGACCCGACTCGATCGCACCAATCGCAAGTTGGGCGATCTCGCCTTCGTCGACGTCACCGGTCGCGTTGCGCACGCCATCATGGATTTATGCGGCGAGCCGGATGCGATGACGCACCCCGAGGGCATGCAAATCAAAGTGAGTCGGCAAGAGCTTTCCCGTCTGGTGGGCTGCTCGCGCGAGATGGCGGGACGCGTGCTCAAGGTATTGGAAGAACAAGGCCTATTGCGCGCGACCGGAAAAACCATCGTCGTGTTCAACGCCCGTCCGAAGGTCAAGACGCGGCCGTTGATTGTGCCGGTGAAAGCCGGTGCGGGCAGCGCTGCCCCTGTCGCCAAGACCACGCATCCCGCATCGCACGATGAGGACGATGACGAGGACGATGAAGAGGACGACGAATAGCGGCTTAAGCTGATTTGCAGCCGATCTCTATTTGCGCGCGCATGGCATTGATCGTGCTCGCGTAGTCGGCGCTGCCGAATATGGCAGAGCCGGAGACAAACGTATCCGCACCGGCCCTGGCAATCTCAGCGGCATTGTCGACTTTGACGCCGCCATCGATTTCGAGACGTATATCACGCTTAGCAGCCTTGATGCGCGCCCGCGCCTCGGCGAGTTTATGTAACGCCTGCGGGATGAACTTCTGACCGCCGAAGCCTGGATTGACCGACATCACCAGGATGAGATCGATCTTCTCGATGACGTAGTCCAGCCAGTTCAAAGGCGTCGCCGGATTGAACACCAGTCCCGGCTTGCACCCCGAATCCCGAATGAGTTGAATCGTCCGATCCACGTGTTGGGTCGCTTCCGGGTGAAAGCTGATGTAGCTCGCCCCTGATTTCGCGAAGTCCGGCACGAGTTGATCCACCGGCGAGATCATCAAATGCACGTCGATCGGCGCTTTGACTCCCGCCTTGCGCAACGCTTCGCAAACCAGCGGGCCGATGGTGAGGTTGGGTACATAGTGATTATCCATGACGTCGAAGTGGATCCAGTCGGCGCCGGCGGCGAGTACCGCATTCACTTCGTCCCCCAAGCGGGCGAAATCAGCGGACAAAATCGAGGGCGAGATAATAATCGTCATCGTCACTCCTTCATCGCATGCCACGCGCGGCGCGTATCCCCTCATAGGCTTCTTGGATGCGCTGAGTTTTCTCTTTCGCCACTTGCGCCATCGACTCCGGCAGACCGTTGGCCACCAGTTTATCAGGATGATGGCGGCTCATTTGGCGCCTGTAGGCCTTGGTCACTTCTTGATCGGTGATATTGGCGTCGACTTCCAGTTCCGCATAGGACTCCGCCAGCGACCCTGCGCCGGCGGCGTGGCGGCCACGACCGGTGGACGCGCCGTGCGTTCGTTGCCGCGCCCGTAACGAGGCCTCCATGTACGCAAATTCGAGGCCGGACATGCCCAACCGCTCGGCCACGCGCGTCAATATCGCCCGCGCCGGGGGCGATATCCCATCGCCGGCCAGCGCCGCACGCAATTGCAATTCCATGAAGGCACGCAACAGGTCATGGCGCTGTCCACAAGCCTCACGCAGCCGCTCGACGCCAAGCTCGGCGTCATAGGCGCTCGATTTGCCGGCCCGAAAGCAGGCGATCGCGACGCTGATCTCGCGGGCCCCCAGCTTCAGTTCGTGCATTAGGTGCCGCGCCGCGTCGATCTCTGCCTCGCTCACCCGCCCATCGGATTTGGCGACATGACCCATCAGTTCAAACGTCGTGCGGAAGAACTCGTCGGAAATCGATATTGAGTCTGTGGCATGCCCATGCGCCTCACCGGAAGGAGTGCCAAAGCCCACGCTCTGATCGAACATATGCCCGATGATTGCGCCTATCACGGCTCCCCAGACCCTTTGAGTGATCAACAGACCGATCAGAGCCCCGAAAAATTTGCCTTTCCAACTCATTCGCGTTGACCTATCCAACTTGTCCCGCCACAATCGCCGACCTTCCACTCCTCAATGGTAGCAGTCGGCAGGCCGCGCACGCATGCAACAGGTTTCGCAATCGGCACCGCTTTTTGAGTCGCATTTACGGGGCCTCAAGAAGATTCACCAAGGAAAGGTGCGTGATATCTACGACGTGGATGCGG
Organism: Gammaproteobacteria bacterium; assembly: GCA_003165495.1. Lineage (GTDB taxonomy): Bacteria > Pseudomonadota > Gammaproteobacteria > Steroidobacterales > Steroidobacteraceae > Bog-1198. Next base: position 2,354 of record PMMB01000098.1, read on the forward strand.
AGCATCTGCTCATCGTCACGACCGACCGCTTGTCGGCCTTCGACGTCGTGCTGCCGGACCCCATCCCATTCAAGGGGGAAGTCCTCACGCAAATCTCATTGTTCTGGTTTGCGAAAACACAGCACTTGGTAACCAACCATCTCTCCACGCTAAAGGTCGAGGATGTAGTCGCCGACAGCCAAGAACGCGCGCAACTGGCCGGCCGAGCCATGGTGGTGAAGAAACTAAAGCCGCTGCCCATCGAAGCGGTGGTGCGCGGTTATCTGATCGGCTCAGGCTACAAGGACTACAAACTTCACGGTTCGGTATGTGGTATTGCCTTACCCGCTGGATTGCAAATGGCGGACCGAATGCCGGAACCCCTGTTTACTCCGGCCTCCAAAGCCCCCGCAGGTTGTCACGACGAAAACATCGATTTCGACGCCATGGTGAAAATGATCGGGCGTGAATACGCCACCGGGATTCGGCGCATCGCTCTGAAACTTTATGGTTTTGCGGCGGAGCACGCGCTTGCGAGAAATATCATCATCGCCGATACCAAATTCGAGTTCGGTGTCGACAAAGCGGGACGCCTCATTCTTATCGACGAAGCGCTGACGCCGGATTCTTCGCGTTTCTGGCCGACGGCATCGTATAAGCCGGGGATCAGCCCTGCGAGTTTCGACAAACAGTTCGTGCGCGACTATTTGGAGTCCTTGCAATGGAACAAGAAACCGCCGGCACCGCATCTGCCGCCGGATATTCTCTCGCGCACCAGCGATAACTATCGCGAGGCGCTCAGACTCCTGACTGACTGAACCCCTCGAGAGCCAAGCGACTTGCGCCGCGATCTTGCCATACCCCATCCGCCATGTAAGGCTTCGCGCATGCTCAACTGGTTGGAACGTCTAGAAGACGGATTGTTTCAAAAGTCACGCAGCATGGGTCCGCCTTGGGGAGCGGCATTGCGCTGGCTGCGCTATCCCGCGGCGCTGATTCGCGACTGGTTGGGCGGCGAAATCAACATTCGGGCCATGAGTCTGGCCTACACGACTCTCCTGTCTCTCGTGCCGCTGATGGTGTTCAGCATTGCGATACTCAAAGGTCTCGGCGCGCGCGCCGACCTGGAATTCATTCTCCATGAATTCTTCCGCCCCATGGGCGGCGCGGCGAAGCAGTTGACCGAGGGCGTCATGCAATTCGTCGTGAACATGCGCGGCGAATTGCTCGGCTCGATCGGTCTGGCATTTCTCGTGTACACCGTGATCGCCACGATTCAAAAAGTCGAAGCGAGTTTCAATTTCGTATGGCGGGTCGAGCGTCCGCGAAGTTTTGGCCGCCGTTTCACCGAGTACGTGATTGTCATGATCTTGGGGCCCATCCTGCTCGCCGTCTCGATAGGACTATTAGGGTCCGCGGAGCGCAGTCCCTTTGCGCAGTGGTTGCAGGCCGTTGCGCCGCTCGCGGGGATCTTGGGCGTTTTAGGCAAAATCGTGCCGTATGCCATCGTCACCGTCGTTTTTACGCTCATGTATTCGATTATCCCCAGCACTCATGTGCAGTTCCGCGCCGCGCTCATCGGCGGTGTGACCGCAGGCATCATTTGGGGCCTCGTCGGCAAGGTATTCACGGCCGTTATTCTGTATTCCTCGCAGATGCTGGCGGTCTACACCGGTTTCGCCATCGTGCTGACGACGCTGATCTGGGTGTACTTGAGCTGGCTCATATTGCTCATCGGCGCGCAGCTCGCGTTCTACTTGCAATTCCCCCAATACCTGCGCCACGGCCAGGAGACCATCGAACTCACCGGTAGCGATCGCGAGCAGGTGGGTCTGTCGATCATGTATTTGATCGGCCGCGACTACGGAGCGGGCAAGAGCTATTGGAACGCCGGCCGGCTCGCGGCCGAACTCGACGTCCCAAGCATCGCCCTTGCACCCGTGCTGGCGTGCCTGGAGCGCGGTGGTTTAATCGTGGCGACCGAAAAAGAACACTTCGTTCCCGGCCGCGATCCCGAAGGCATCCTGCTGGCTGACATCCTGGATGCCGTGCGCACGCTGCAGATCGGCCGGTCGACGATCGAGGTACACCGGGTGACGACCGCGGCCCAAGTGATGCGCGAGGTGGAAGCCGCCATGCGAGAGAGGCTGGGTACCCAATCGCTCAAGGATTTGATCGCGGCCAGGACTTAAGCCAAGAGCGATTTCATTCGCCGGCGATGGTCATTTCCTGCAGCAAGATCGACCCCACACGCGTGCCGCCGCGTGCATCTACGTCATCACCCACGGCTGCTATGCCTTTGAGCATTTCGCGCAAGCTTCCGGCAATGGTGATCTCCGCCACCGGATACTGAATGGAACCATTCTCGACCCAGAAACCGGTCGCGCCGCGCGAATAATCGCCGGTCACCATGTTGACGCCCTGTCCCATGAGTTCGGTCACCAAAAGCCCGGTGCCGAGCCGCGACAGCAGCGCGTCCATACCCCCGGTGAGGTTCGGCGCGACCAGGAGATTGTGAGCGCCCCCGGCGTTTCCGGTGGTCTGCATCCCAAGCTTGCGCGCCGAGTAACTGGAAAGGATGTAGCCGGTGAGGACCCCGTCGGCGACCAACTCACGATCGCGGGTCGCAACGCCCTCGTCATCGAATGGCGCGCTGCCCATCGCCTTCGGTATGTGCGGCCGCTCGGCGATCGAGAATCCGGCGGGAAACACTTGCTGACCCAGTGAATTCAAGAGGAACGAGGATTGCCGGTACTGGCTGCTGCCGCGAATCGCGGCCACAAAATGCCCGATCAGACCGCGCGCGATTTCCGGCGCGAACAGTACCGGTGCGCGGCGCGTACCCAGTTTGCGGGGTCCCAAGCGGGCAATCGTGCGGCGTGCACTCTCGCGGCCGATGGCCTCTGCTTGCTCCAATTCGCGCCAATCGCGAGAACTGCTGTACCAGTAATCGCGCTGCATATCTTCTCCGGTACCGGCAAGCACCACGCAACTCAAGGTGTGCGAAGTGGTCGGATAGCCGCCCACGAAGCCATGGGTATTACCGTACATATGCAGCCCCTGGTGGGTGCTGAGCGATGCGCCCTCGGAATTGTTGATCCGCGCATCGAATTTGAGTGCCGCGGCCTCGCAGGATTTGGCGATCTCGATCGCACGGTCCGCGGTGAGATTCCAAGGATGGGCCAGATCCAAGTCTTGAGCCGCGCGCGACATAAGTGCCGCGTCCGCGAGCCCCGAGCAGGCGTCTTCCGCCGTGAATCGGGCGATACTGCAGGCCTTGGCCACCGTCGCCCGGACCGCATCCGGCGAGAAATCCGCCGTGCTGGCCGAACCCTTGCGCTGCCCAAAATAGACCGTAATTCCCATGCTGCGATCGCGCTGGTGTTCCAGGGTCTCGACCTCGCCGAGTCGCACGCCGACCGAAAGACCCGTATCCTGGCTGACGGCCACCTCGGCTTGCGAGGCGCCTCGAGCGCGTGCTTCATCAAGGGCACGCTCGATAATCGATTCCAGGTCTTCTTGGGTGAGGCGAACAGGGTTGCTAGACACAGCCATCGACATCTCCAAAACTCTCATTGAGGATTCCGAGCGGCGATTCTACCGGGCTGGGTGATAGCATGGGCGATATGACGAGCGAGAACGAAACCGACACTTCCGGCGAATCCGAGGAGCAGCGGCAGAGCAAGAGCGCCCGCAAACGGGAGTCCGCGGCCTTGCAAGAGCTGGGGGTGAAATTATCAGCCCTTCCCGACCAGGAGATTAAGGCGCTGGACTTACCAGACAGCCTGTTCGTTGCACTGCGTGATTTACGCCGTCTGCCCTCTCACGGAGCGCAGATCCGGCAACGGCAGTATATCGGCAAGTTGATGCGCGATATCGATCCGGAGCCGGTACTCGCCAAGCTGGCGGAGCGTAAACAACGCCACGATCTGGAGATTCG
>PMMB01000098.1:6301-15243 GCA_003165495.1 Gammaproteobacteria bacterium
GGAGTATCCGCAGGCTGACCGGGAAACGCTGGTCAAACTGCTGGAAAAAGCCGAGAAAGAGCGCCTGGAACAGCGCTCGCCCGTCGGCGCGCGGGAACTTTTTGCCTTTCTACGCCAGTTGCTCGGATAGGCTTTGCTAAACTAGTGGCCTATGAAAGCCTTGGTCGGAATCATTATGGGATCGTCTACCGACTGGGAAACGATGCAGGGCGCCGCCGAAATACTCGACTCGCTGGGTATCGCGCACGAGGTTCGCGTGGTATCGGCCCATCGCACCCCCGACCTTCTGTTCGAATACGCGGCAGCCGCGCGTGAGCGCGGGCTCAAGGCCATCATTGCGGGCGCAGGCGGCGCCGCACACTTGGCGGGCATGACCGCCGCCAAGACTTCGGTTCCCGTGTTGGGCGTGCCGGTGCAATCCAAAGTCTTGAATGGCATCGACTCATTGCTATCGATTGCCCAGATGCCGAGCGGCATCCCGGTTGCCACCTTTGCCATCGGCGCCGCCGGCGCGAAGAATGCCGCGCTGTTTGCGGCCGCGATTCTCGCCAATGAATATGTCGACATCCGCACGGCCTTGGACGCCTTTCGCCAGGCACAGACCGCGGCCGTGCTCGCCAAGCCGGATCCCCGCAGCTCTTGAAGTTATCGCGCGTTGGCATTGTCGGTGCCGGTCAATTGGGCCGCATGCTTGCGCTAGCCGGTTATCCGCTGGGAATAAATTGCGTGTTTCTCGACCGCAGCGCCGCAGCACCTGCCGCGCAAGTAGCGCCGATATTAACCGGTGACCTCGAGGACCCGGCGCAGCTTGCCGCACTGGCGGCATGCAGCGATGTCCTCACTTTTGACTGGGAAAATATCTCAGGGAAGGCGCTCGCGCCGCTCGAGAAACTGACTAAAGTTCGCCCGCCTCGAGCGGCACTCGAGGTGTCCCAGGACCGCATTGCGGAAAAAGCGCTGTTTTCAAAGTTGCGAATCCCGGTTGCCGCGCACGCTGCCCTCGACAGCAAAGAGCAGTTGATCGGCGCGATTCACAAACTGGGGCTTCCCGGCGTACTCAAGACACGGCGTTTGGGTTATGACGGCAAAGGCCAATTCGTTTTGCGCGACAGGACTCAGATCGACAAGGCTTGGGCCGCGATCGGCGGCCCCGGTTTGATCTACGAGAAATTTCAGGAGTTCTCGCGCGAAGTATCCATCGTGGGCGCGCGCTCCGCGGCGGGCCAAACTGTGTTCTATCCGCTCTCGGCCAATAGTCACGGCGGCGGTATCCTGCTGTACAGCCTTGCACCTTTTGCAAATCCGGGACTCGAGCGCAGTGCCCGCACCTATTTGAAGCGGGTGATGAACGCGCTCGCCTACGTTGGTGTGCTCACTATGGAGTTTTTCGTGGTCAAGGGCCGATTGGTTGCCAATGAAATGGCGCCTCGAGTCCACAATTCCGGGCATTGGACCATCGAAGGTTGTGTGACCAGCCAATTCGAGAACCATCTGCGCGCGATTTGCGACCTGCCTCTCGGCAGCACACGCGCCCTGGGGCACACGGCTATGATCAATTTCCTGGGAAAAATGCCGGACCGCGAGCGGCTTTTGGCCATCGATGGCCTGGCATTCCACGATTATGGGAAGGAGCCGCGCCCGGGCCGCAAGTTGGGCCACTGCACCATCCTCAAAAGCCGGGTAATGGAGCGCAATTTGGCACTCGCAGATGCGTTGAAACTGATTCAATGGCGACCAATCCCGTAAACTGCCTTCATTCATGTATTTAGAACTCTTCAAACTCCATGAATTGCCGTTCCGCCTGAGCCCGGACCCGCAGTTCCTGTATTTGAGCAAACAACATGCGCGCGCCAAAGCGTACATGGAGTCGACGATTTGGTTTACGGACGGTTTCGTCGTGATCACCGGCGATATCGGTGCCGGCAAGACCACCTTGATCGAAACGTTTTTGCGCGAATTGCAAACCGATGCGGTCGTGGCGCAAATCAACCAGACCCAACTGTCGCCGACGGCGTTTCTACAGACCGTCCTGGTGCAATTCGGTTTCTCGCCCTTCAACATGAAGAAGCCGGAAGTGTTGGCGACGTTGAATCAATTCTTGGTGGAACAGCACATCAAGGGTCGCAAGGTTTTGCTGATTGTCGACGAAGCCCAAAACTTGAGCCACCGCGTACTCGAGGAAGTGCGCATGTTGTCGGGCATAGAGACCACCAAGGAGAAGGCCCTGCGCATCATTCTCGCTGGGCAACCCGATCTCAACGACAAGCTCAATTCGCCCGAGCTGGTCCAGCTTACGCAACGCGTGCGCCTGCGATTTCACCTTACCGCGCTCACGACGGCCGAGACGTTCGCGTACATCGATCATCGTCTCGAGGTGGCCGGCTCCCAAGGGCGGCGAATCTTTGCAATCGAAACCTACCCCACGATTTACAAATACACGGGCGGCGTCCCGCGACTGATCAACACCCTGTGCGATACCTGCATGTTGGCCGCCTTCGGCCGCGACCAGGATACGGTGACCACAGAAGATCTCGAAGCCGCGATCAAGGAGCTGCAGTGGGTCGAATTCGCTTCCAGCACCAACCGCTTGCGCGTTCTCAATATGGAACAGTCTGTGCCGCCGAGCACCGATACCGGCCACACGGTAGGGCGAATACTGCTGGCGATCGGGGGCAAAACCGTGATGGAGCGCGAGCTCAAACCGGGCCGTCTGGTGATCGGCCGAACCGCGGACAACGATTTACAAATCGACAGCAAATTCATCAGCCGCCATCACTGCCAGATTGTCACGCAGGCGGACTCCTGCTTGATCGAAGATCTCAACAGCACCAACGGCATTTACGTGCAGTCCAAACGCGTTCGGCGATACAACTTGAATGACGGCGACGTGGTGCAGGTCGGTCAACACGAAATCATGTACATCGACGAACGCGCGCCGCGCCTGCGCGGCGACGGCGATTCGGTCGACACCGAAGTGCATGAAAAAAAGCCTTGACCGCAAGGGCGAAGCGCGCAGCGCCGAATGCTAACCGTGCAACGTCGACGGTAAGTCGATGGTCTCGCCCGAGTATTCGCGGCTCAATGCGCGATAATCCTGACGCCGCAGAACCAGCGTCAACGCCGCCGTCTCGACGATGACGCCGATCACGAAGGCGACGACGGCGCGCGAGACGAGCGGATCAACGTAGAAAAGTAAAATCGCCAGTCCGCCGATTGCCATATAGAGATAGGGCAGGCTTTCATAAACAGGGCGAGTCAAGCGCATGGATACCACCTCCGTGCGCTATGTTAATGCGGATCCGGCGAATACATCCGCCCGATTTAACTTAAAGTGCGATGAATTACCTCCCCGCACCCACCGGCTTAGTCCTTGCCGACCAACATCTCGGAAATACGCGACAGCCAGGAATTGCGCCAACCTTCGACATGGAGCTGCTCACTTTTGGCTTTGGAAGCTCGATTGGCCTCCAACAACAGATCCTTGGGCAGATTGATCTGAAACGTGCCAGTCATTGAATTGTCGGGCATGGAGGCTCCGTTGTTGAGTCGTTGATACTGTGACTTCAGCGTACCGAGTTCCACACTGAAGCTGATGCGATCCGGCGCACGGTATTGTCGTTTCCTAAGAGCCGAGCGAAGCAACGCGTCGCCACCGAGCGACGCGCTATCTGCTTTCTCGCAATATGTCGCTTAAGGTGCGACCTCATCTCGCCGTTCGTTTGTCATGTCGCGGTAACGATGGCGAAATAAGCTGGTAGCCCATGTCGCGACTCGAGAATCTTCTGTGGCGCTTGCTCTTTGTCCTGATGGCATGGATTGCGCCGCCGGGCACCGGTCTTGCCTCCCCGGCACCTTTGCCGGACGCCTGCCCCCGGCCGCCGCCTGGAAGCGTGATACCGGAACCGGAGGATCTGCGAAGCCAGCATGGCGTGCTGCAACTGGATCTGACCGTTCACAATTATCGGGAGCACGACGGCTCAGTTCGTTACTGCTACGTGCTCGCCGACGGCTCGCAATCTCCGACCTTGCGTGTGAGTCCGGGCGATCTACTCGTCCTGCGTCTCAAAAACGCGCTGACTGAGTTCGATTCCGACACCGCCCGTCCCACTCACAATCACAGCCACGCGAATACCACAAAGCCGCCGGACCCCTGCACGAGCGGCTACATGTCGCTCACCGCCGCCAATCTGCACTTTCACGGCATGACCATGCCCCCGATTTGCCATCAAGATGAGGTATTGAAAACCTCTATCCAGCCCGGCGATCCGCCTTTCGAATACCGATTTCGCGTACCCGCGAATGAGCCGCCGGGTTTGTACTGGTACCACCCGCACATTCACGGATTCAGCAACGCACAGGTGTTGGGCGGAGCTTCCGGCGCTCTCATCGTCGAAGGAATCGAGCGCGCCAACCCCCAAGTGGCGGGTTTGGCTGAACGCGTTCTCATCATCCGCGATCAAGATCTGTTGAACCCGGATGCACCGCCTTCGAAATCGGAGCCCGTCGTCCCCAAGACGCTCATCGATCGCGACGGTGATTCGGCCAACAACGGCACGGGCTTCGGCAAACCGGCCAAAGATCTTTCGGTCAACTTCGTTCCCGTGCCATACCCAGACTACCCACCCGCGTCTCTCAGCATGAAACCCGGAGAATGCCAGCTCTGGCGCGTTCTAAACGCCTCCGCCATCACCTACCTGAACCTCGCGGTACTCTTCAACCGCGCTCCGCAACTGCTCGGCATCGTTGCAATTGACGGCGTACCTCTGAACCAAAACGGCAATCCCGCGAACGCCATCGAGTGGCGCGATCACATCGGAGTGCCGCCGGGCGCGCGTGTGGAATTCATCGTGACGGGGCCGCCTGCGGGGATCCCGGCCCTGTTCGTGACGCGCACCGTCGATACCGGACAGGGCGGAGAGAACGACCCCAATCGCGCACTTGTGTCCGTGAGCGCTGACATTGATGCACCGGAACCGCATTCAAGACTTTCATCGTCGCCCGAACCGCTTCCTCCATCCGCGCTGCCTTGGGTGGGAAATGTCGCCCCGGTGCGCGTGCGGAAACTATACTTTTCGGAAAAACTCAGTGATCCCAGTAACCCCAACAGCGCCACTGATTTTTATATCACTGTGGACGGCCAAACGCCGGCCGCCTTCGATCCCGCGTCCGACGTAGCGAACATCGTGGTGAAGCAAGGGGACGTGGAGGATTGGATCATCGAGAACCGATCCACGGAGCTGCATGCCTTTCACATTCACCAAATTCATTTTTTGCTGCTCGATTGGTCGGGCACGCCGGTAGACGAACCATTTCTGCGAGATACCGTGAACGTGCCCTACTTCAACGGCCGGATGCTGCAATACCCGAGCGTGCGGCTGCGCATGGATTTTCGCGACCCCAATATCGTCGGCACCTTCGTGTATCACTGCCACCTGCTGGAACATGAGGATGGCGGCATGATGGGACTTCTACGCGTCGAACCCGCGGCCCGCACCAACGGCATGCGGTAAGTTTCACAAGAACGTTGCGCAATGACACAGCGTTCACATAAGAATCACACTGGTGTAATACGAACCCGTTAAAAGTTTCGTGCCGCATCCGGCATAAAACCAACAGAGGGATTCGTATGTATTTCCAGAATTTCGCCTCGCACACCCTGAGCGGGCTGCGCATCGGCTTAAGCGCCCTCGCGCTGGCCCAACTGTCGCTCGGCGCCACGGTGGCAAACGCCATCGACAATCACGACCGTAGCGGCGACACTCGCAGCCCCATCAAGCATGTCATCGTCATCATCGGCGAGAATCGCAGTTTCGACCATGTCTTCGCCACCTACGAGCCGAAGAGCGGCGAAAAGGTTTGGAACCTTCTCTCGGAAGGCATCGTCTACAAGAACGGCAGTCCCGGCCCCAATTTCTATAAGGCAGAGCAGCATGCCGCTGCCGACCCTACGGCCGATTCATTCCTGCTGAGCCCGGTCAAGACCTCATTTCCCAACGGCGTTCTGCCGGCGCCGCTCGTGGGTGGTCCCAAGGACTCCTACGTGACGGGTGACAGCCTGACTCTTGCCGAACAATCGGAGAACGGCTTGCCCTCGGATTATTATCAATACCTGGTTTCGGGAGGCACCGGTCAAACGTCCCACACGCCGGATGCACGCATCACAGGCGTCAACAAGCTGCCGCCCGGCCCGTTTCAATTGACGAACGGCAAGTCCTTTGTCTACAACTCCTACGCGGCAAGTCCAGTGCATCGCTTCTACCAGATGTGGCAGCAGCTGGACTGCAGCTTGGAGCACGCCACCCGCGAGAGCCCTTCCGGTTGCGACTCCCAGTTGTTTTCTTGGGTCGAAGTCACGGTTGGAGCCGGTGCGAACGGCTTACATCAGCCGGCGACTTTCAGCACCGAATATTCACCGACGGCGACAACCACGGGTGAAGGTTCCACCGCGCTCGGCTTCTACAATATGCAAAATGGCGATGCGCCCTACTTCAAGAGCCTGGCCGACGACTACGCCATGAGCGATAACTTCCACCAGTCCGTCAACGGTGGCACGGGCGCCAACCACATCATGCTCGGCCATGGCGATGCCATTTGGTTCAGCGACGGCGCGGGGCATTCACAGACGCCACCGCACAAAACCGAAGTGGCGGCCGGTAGCGCCAACGCCGGTATTGTCGACGAAGTGGAAAACCCCAATCCCGCCGCAGGCACTAACAACTGGTACTCCGAAGACGGCTACGGCGGCGGTTCATACGGTTCGCCTTCCTATGGCGGCGGCTCCTACAGCAACTGCGCGGATCCCACCCAGCCCGGCGTCTCCACGGTAGTGAAGTATTTGCAGTCGCTTCCCCGGCCCATCGACCCGCACTGCGAAGTGGGCCACTACTATCTATTGAACAATTACAACCCGGGTTACTTCGGCAACGGCAACAACGCCGCTACCGATACGAGCCCGGACAACACGGTATTCACCATTCCGCCTTCGTCCACCCGCAGCATCGGCGACAGCCTGCTCGAGAAGAACATCTCCTGGAAGTACTACGGCGACCAGTGGAACAACTATGTTCCGGATCCGTACCAGCTCAACTACGGGGCAATCGGCGCCAAATCCGACGAGTACTGCACTATTTGCAATCCATTCCAGTACGACACCTCGATCATGGCGAACGCAGCAGTGCGCACCGCGCACATTCAGGACACTGCCAATCTCTACGCCGACATCGCCAAGGGTACGCTCCCTGCCGTTTCCTTCGTCAAACCCAGCGGTCTAGTCGACGGCCACCCGTCTTCTTCGAAACTGGATCTGTTCGAAGGCTTCTCCAAGAAAATCGTCGATGCAGTCAAGGCGAATCCGGAGCTATGGAAGGACACCGCCATCCTCATCACCTTCGATGAAGGCGGCGGCTACTACGACTCAGGATACGTTCAGCCGGTGGACTTCTTCGGTGACGGCACGCGCATCCCGTTTCTCGTGGTGTCGCGCTATACCAAACCGGGGCACATCTCGCACGACTACACGGATCATGTCTCCATCCTCAAGTTCATCGAGAGAAACTGGAACTTGAAGCCCGTGACTTACCGCAGCCGGGATAACTTCTCGAATCCGATTGCAGCTAGGGACAATCCCTACGTGCCGGTCAACACTCCGGCCATCGGTGACTTGTTCGATCTATTCGATTTTAGCGATAACTGGAACCACTAGCTTTTCTTGATGTAACACGCAGCGGCGAGCCAGAGCTCGCCGCTGCACGGCGGTGCGGTACTATTCGAGCGCGCAAGGGAAGACGCAGGCAAGGCGCTCGTGAATGAACGTCCCGCCCGCGCCGCGGCCGAGCATCCTGCGGACCCCCGCGATCGGGCTTCCTCCTTGAAAGTACCGCGCGATCATAGTGCATCGGCGACGCCGCGCGTGATATTGCCAATTCCGGCGCGAACGCGCAGATACGCGGAGGAAGCGGCGAACGGCGGCCCGACACTGCCCGGCGCCGACGCCTTTAGCCGGTGCCGCCGACCGTCAGCGCATCGATGCGCAGAGTGGGTTGACCCACTCCGACAGGCACCGATTGGCCTTCCTTCCCGCACGTCCCCACCCCGCCGTCGAGCTTCAGATCGTTGCCGACCATGCTGACCCGCTGCAGTACGTCGGGGCCGTTGCCGATTAAGGTCGCGCCTTTGACGGGCGCGCCGATCTTGCCGTTCTCGACCAAATAGGCTTCGCTCGCCGAGAACACGAATTTGCCGGAGGTAATGTCGACCTGGCCGCCGCCGAAATTGACGGCGTACAAGCCCTTCTCGACCGAGGCGATGATCTCTTCCGGCGCACGCACGCCTGAGCGCATGTAGGTATTGGTCATGCGCGGCAAGGTCATGTGGGCGAAGGATTCGCGCCGGCCGTTTCCGGTCGCCGGCATGCCCATCAGTCTCGCATTCATTTTGTCTTGGATATAGCCGCACAGCACGCCGTTTTCGATCAGGGTCGTGCACTGGGTCGGCGTGCCTTCGTCATCGACGTTCAAGGAGCCGCGCCGCCGAGCGAGAGTGCCGTCGTCAACCACCGTGATTTCGTCGGCAGCCACTTTTTGGCCGATGCGATTCGAGAACGCAGAGGTCCCTTTGCGATTGAAATCGCCTTCCAAGCCGTGACCGATGGCCTCGTGCAACAAGATGCCCGGCCAGCCCGGGCCCAATACTACGGTCATGGTCCCGGCCGGCGCCGCCACCGCCTCGAGATTGACCAGCGCCTGGCGCACAGCCTCGCGACCATGCGCAAATGGCTCATCGCCGCGCAACAGTTCGTCGAGACCAAAGCGTCCGCCGCCGCCGCTATAACCCTGCTCGCGCCGGCCGTTCTGCTCGACGATGACCGAGACGTTGACCCGCACCAAGGGCCGCACGTCCGCCGTCAACGTGCCATCGCTCGTCGCGATCAATATCACTTCATG
>PMMB01000098.1:15323-22064 GCA_003165495.1 Gammaproteobacteria bacterium
GCATTGCGGCCGCCGCTGCGCGCGATGGCGCGCGCGGCGTCGGACGCTTCGAGCAACGCCGGCAGCAGCACTTCGTCGGTGTAGGCGAAGCCGGTCTTCTCGCCGCTGATGGCGCGCACGCCGACGCCCTGCTCGATGCTATGCGATCCCTCTTTGACGATACCGTCCTCGAGCGACCAGGACTCCTCGCGCGACAATTGAAAATACAGATCGGCGTAATCCACGCCCCGGCTCATGACGGCATCGAGCACCGTCGACAATCGGCGCTCGTCGAGACCCGACGGCGTCAGAATCATTTTTTCGGCCACATCGAACATGGGTTCACTCATTGCAGCACTGCGCGCATTCATGTCAGCACCGCCGCGACGTTGGGCAGCCGCAGTTGCCGGTTGTCCAGTGCGGGAAAACGCATCCGCGTCTCCGCTTCCTTGGCAAGATCAATCTCTGCGGTTATCACTCCGGTACCCCTTGCCAGGCGTGACAACACCTGACCCCAATAATCAACGATGAGCGAATCGCCGTAAGTCTCGCGACCGCTGGTATGCGTGCCGGTCTGCGCCGGCGCCACCACATAGCATAGATTTTCGATGGCCCGCGCCCGCAGCAAGGTCTCCCAATGGGCGCGCCCCGTCGGCACGGTAAACGCCGCAGGCATCGCCAGCCACTCGGCGCCCTGCGATACGAGCTCACGGTAGAGTTCGGGAAACCGCATGTCGTAGCACACCGAGAGCCCGAGCTTCCCCACGGGTGTGTCCGCGATGACCGGTTCGCGCCCAGGAGTGACATGCGTCGATTCGCGGTACTGCTCGTCGCGGCCGGGAATGGCGACATCGAACAAATGAATCTTGTCATAGCGCGCCACCCGCTTGCCGGCGGCGTCGATCAGCAGCGACGAGTTGGCAACGCGAATATCGCTGTCGCCGCGAATGACGATGGTGCCGCCCAAGATCCACATCTTGAGTTTTCGCGCAGTGTCGCTCAGGAATGACTGCACGGCGCCCTTGCCGTCCGATTCGGCGACTTGCAGCTTGTCGGCGTCGCGCAGGCCGATGAACGAAAAATTCTCCGGCAGGCAGGCAATGTCGCACCCTAAGTCCTTGGCTTCACGCAACAAGTCGCCCGCAGCAGCCAAATTATCTGCAACGATGTGACTGGAGGTCATTTGGATGGCGGCAACTTTGCCCATTTATTTCGGCGCCTCGGCAGTCGCGGCGGCCGCGCCTGCACTCGTGATTCGTTCGACAATCGGATTGTCCCAACTGCCCGTAATTCGATAATACCCTCGTGCCAGACCTTTCAGCGGTTGTTTGAACACTTGAGTGAAAAGAAGCACTGCCGCTCCGACAACCGGGCCGCCCACGAAACCCGCCAGCGGCAACGGAGAACTGCCCAAGCTGCCCGTTACCACTGCAGTTTGGTCGTAATCCTTGTTTTTCAAGCCGACCCGCCCAATTAGGCCGATTTCCGCCGCCGGACCCTTGACCAAGACGTTGTCGGTGTAGGCGTTGTCGTCGCGCAGGTCGAAGTCGCCGCGAACCGTATCGAACGCGAGGCCCTTGTCCGTGAGATCACTGAAATCCAATGCCAAGCGCCGCGGTAGAGCGGCAACACTGGCCAGGCCAAGTACCCGGCCGGCACCGGGTTTGAGCCCGAGAATTTGGCCCTTGTCCAGCGACAACTGCACATGACCTGTCGCTTCAGTGAAGGCATCGGGCCTCGGCGCGCCGGCCCAATTCAGGTCGAAATCCATGCGACCCGCCTTGGCCTGAATGACCTCGGCATAGCCCAATTGCTTCAGAGTGTTCTGCACATCGCTGCTGGTCAACGTGCCCACCATGCGGCCCAATCCCGCGTCCTTGCCGCGCCACTCACCTTGCGCGCTGATATTGAAGCTCGGACTGGTCGCGGTGAGGTGCTCCAGGCTAACGCCGTCATCCACCTTCAACAGCGTCGCTTGCACATCGCCGAATTGTCGTTCGCCCCAGGTCAGTTCCGCGGCGTGAAAATTGATCGCCGGGATACTGCGCGGATCGCCATGATCATTGCCGGCCGCGTCGGCGCCGGCCTGTCGCTCGGGGTCAGGCGCCATGTCAAAATGCAGACGCTCAAATTGCAGGTTCCAAGGCTCGGGCGAATCGCTGGCACTCGGCAATGTAATCGTTCCAGCAACATTGGGTCCCCCGACCGCAATGCGAAAGCTGCCATCCGCCACCGCCAAATCCAACGACACGCCGCGGAACGCCAAGCCCAGATAGTCGAGTTCGGCAACGTTCAGTCTGGCCGTGCGTAAGTAATCCGACAGTGGCTTGGCGTTCTTATCGGGGGGGTTCAGCTGCAGCCAACCCGCCAAATCCAGGCGCGCGACCGATCCGCCCACGTTGAATATTTGCGCATCGCTCGAGCTCGACTCGCCCGCGCCGAACGTCAACGCCAAATGCGCGAGTCGCATGCGGTTGGTATCGGATTCGAGCGCGTAGGAGCCGCTCACTACGGCTCCCAGCGCGAGCCTCCCCTGAGGGCGGCCGCTCGCCGGCCATTCGATTTCGAACCAGGACGGCATCGGGGTATCCGCTGCTTTGTCCAAGGGTGCCGGAAGCTTCATTTCGAGACCGACGAGACTGCTGCTCACACGCAAGCTTCGTTCGCGATTGGGCTCGGGCGCCATTTTCAGCGCGGCCCGCCAGTCCGTCTGCCCGCCAATCGATATGCTGGCCGGCAACGCCAGCGCTGCGCGCAAGGCATCGCCGCTGAATGTGCCGCGAAATTCTAGTCGAGTTCGGGTCAGCGGCCGGCGGCGCGGCGCCCGGGTCTGCATCTGAAACGTCCCTCCCAAAACGCGGCCGCGAACATCGGCGTGGGCCACTTGCGCGCCGTCGATATCGAAGTCGCCGTTCATATCGGACGCCATCACGGTCGATCCGGGTCGATTGAGCGTCACGCCATCCAATCGTCCATGTACCAACACGCGTCGATGCACGAAATCCTTGAACGGCAGAAATAAATCAACCTTGGACTGCATCGGGCCCTTGGCCTCGACGCCGGAAAACGCATACTCCGCCGAGGCATCGAGCGGCGTAGCGCGCAAAAATGCGAGCGCGTTCGCGGCGTCGCCGCTCGCACTGATATGAATTTCCAGCTCACCGGTACTAAAGTCTGGGAAACGCGCGTCGGCCGAACCGACTGGGATGCCGCCGACCCGCCCGGAGAGAAAGTGCGCACTCATTCCTTCGTTGCGAAATTCCGCGTGCGCGGCAAGATTTTCCACGCGCGGCCAACCTTCGCCGTAGTCCAGTGTCATTCCGTCGAGGGCACAGCGCGCCAAAAACAAACCGCTCCCGTCGCGGAATGGGAAATGCCGTATCGGTCCCCGCAATACGACATCCGCGCGCGACAAGCGGCCCGCCACGAACGCTCGGTCCAACCAGGCAAGCGCCGGCGGCGCCATGATCGCGCGCGGAAAATAATTATGAACGTTCGCTGCATTCCCGTTTTCCACGGTACTGACCAGCGTCAGCACCGGTGATGAACCGTCGGCGGGCTCAGCCCAAGCCGCTTTTCCGTGAACGCTGGCGTCGCGATTCTTCATCTCCCAATTGGGTGTGGCAACCAGCAATTCCTCGTTCGTGCGCTTCCAATACAGGGTTGCTTTCAGTGTTTCCAGGTCCACAGGGTGGGGAAACTGCGTGGGCCAAGTGAACACGGCCGTGCGGGTATCGATGTTCACGTGGCCGCCGCTTTCGTCGCCGGCGATCGTGCCGGTCAGGCCGCGCAGACCGGGTGCGCGGCCCACCGGCGCAAAACCGAAGTCGCGAAATTTCGCCTCTATCTGCAGCCGCCAAGGGTCGGTTTCCCTATTGCGGGCCCACGCAATGACCGTATCGGTCAACTCACCTGTCGGTGCAATCTCTCGCAGTCGGTCGCGCACGTCCTTGTCCGGCAGCAACCCGGCGAGCGGCAGGAGGGTATCCGCGCGAAGATAGCTCGCGCGTATGCGCAAATCCAGCAAGCCAGCATCGCCGCTGCGCCAACTCGCGTCGAACTGCGAGTCGGGGTCGCGGCGGCCGGAGCGCACCGCACGTACCCGTCTGCCCGAAAGGTTCCAGCGATCGCCCGCGTGGATGACGCGCAGTGCACCGCTGATCTGTTCGAACTTTGCGCTTGGACCGTCGCCGAGCTGCGTGACCACGCCTTGCGCGCCGAAATCAAGATCGGCTCCCGCGAGCATCGCACCCGTCCCGCGCGCCGCCAACTCGAACGTGCCGCTGCCCGCGTCGAGCCGGCTCAAATATTCCGGCAGCAGCAATCGCCATCCCTGGAAGGAAATATCGCTCGCCCGAACCAATGCGTTCCAATTCAACGTTTGCAAATCGCTGCGGCCGCGCGCGATAGCGCTGATATTCAGTGCTCCGCCGAGAACCGGGGGTAAATGTGCATTGAAAACCAGCGAAATAACTTCATCGTCGCGCCGCACGTCAAGATTGACGCCTCGCAAATCCAGCTGCGGCAACGCAGAATTCCAATATTTCATCGTGACCACGGCGTTGCGAATCGCTAATTTGCCGGCGGGTAGATCATCCAGCGTGAGCGTCTCGAGCGAAGAGTCGTCGCCGCCCAATTTGATCTCGGATGCCAGGGCAAAGCTCGTGGGACCCAAGCGCGCAATCGCGATGTTCGGTGAATCGAGTTCGATCCTCCCGGCAAGCAACTTGCCGCTGCTGATCAGCTGCCAGATGTCGGCGGCGACTCGGGCGCCGCCGGCGCGCGCCAGCACCCGACGATCATCCTTGGAACGCAACTCCAAGAAGTCGAAGTGCAATTCCGGTCCATACCAGCGAAACGACGGTGAAACGCCGGCGAACCGGATGTGGTATCCGGTCTGCGCGTGTACCCATTCCTTTATCTCGGCTTGGTATGCGGGCGCGCGGTCGAGCGCTATCTTGAGCGCCAACATCAGCAGCAGCACCAGACCCAGCAGTCCCGCGAAACAATACAGCAGGATTTTTCCGACCTTACGCACGCTCATTCACATCAGGACGACGTCGTACTGGTCGACGGTATAAAGGGCTTCGGTTTGCAGACGTATCGGCTTGCCCGTGATCAGTTCCAATTCGCCCAGCGCGGAGGACTCCTCATCAAGCAGACGTTCGATCACATCCTGATGGGCCAATACCATCAATTGCTGACACTCGAACTGCCGCGATTGACGCACAATCTCACGAAACACCTCGTAACACACCGTTTCCGCCGTTTTGACAAAACCCCGCCCCTCACAAGTTGGACAAGGCTGGCACAACAGATGTTCCAAGCTTTCACGCGTGCGTTTGCGCGTCATTTCGACCAATCCTAACGGCGACACGGACGAGATGCTGGTCTTCACGTGATCGCCGGCGAAAGCCTTTTCCAAGGCTTGGATGACCTGTCGGCGATGCTCTGGCTCTTCCATATCGATGAAATCGATGATGATGATGCCGCCCAGATTGCGCAGGCGCAGTTGCCTCGCAATGGTCACCGCCGCCTCGAGATTGGTGCGGAAAATGGTTTCCTCCAGATTCCGATGACCGACGAACGCGCCGGTGTTGACGTCGACGGTCGTCATCGCCTCGGTCTGATCGATGATCAGGTAGCCGCCGGATTTCAGCAACACTTTGCGATCCAAGGCTTTCTGGATTTCCTCTTCGACGTGGTGCAATTCGAATACCGGTCGCGCGTCGCCGTACAGTTCGATGCGCGGCAGCACGTCCGGCATGAAGGTGCCGGCGAACTCGCGCATCTCGCGGTGCGCGCTCGCCTGATCGATCAGCACCTTATCGACATCCGGCCGCAGCAAATCACGCAGGATGCGCAAATGCAGCGGCAAATCGGCGTGCACCAAGTTGCCGGGCTGGGTACGCAGTCCCTTCTCACGCACGAATTCCCACAGCTTGCGCAAATACATCATGTCGGTCCCCAAGGCCTCCGGCGGCGCATCTTCCGCGGCCGTGCGCACGATGAATCCCGCATTCTCCGAAAGGCCGATGCCGGCTTGCACCGCGGCGCGCAAGCGCTCGCGCTCGCGCTCATTCTCGATCCGCGCCGAGACGCCGACGCCATGGCCTTTCGGCATGTACACCAGGTACCGTGACGGGAGCGTGATATAGGTGGTCAGCCGGGCGCCCTTGGTCCCCAACGGATCCTTCACGACTTGGACCAAGATCTCGTTGCCTTCGGCAACCAGCGAGCGGATGTTTTCCGTGCGTGGCTGCTCGATGCCGGTGTCCGCATGACGCGGATCGAATATGTCCGAAGCGTGCAGGAACGCCGTGCGTTCCATGCCGATTTCGATGAATGCCGCCTGCATGCCGGGAAGGACCCGCGACACGCGTCCTTTGTAGATGTTGCTGATCAGGCCGCGCCGGCTGGCGCGCTCGAGAAACACCTCCTGCAGCACTCCGTTCTCGACGAGCGCGGCGCGCGCTTCATGAATGCTCGCATTGACCAGAATTTCAGTGCTCATGGTGCCTGACCGCGGCCTTGCCAGCGCATTACGCCGGCCTTACGCAAGAGTTCGGCCGTTTCGAATAGCGGCAGCCCCATCACGCCGGAATAGCTGCCGCGCAGATCAGCTATAAAAATGGCAGCCCGGCCTTGTATGGCATAGGCGCCGGCCTTATCGCTCGGTTCGCCGGTTTCCCAGTAGGCCTGGGCTTCGTCGGCAGCGATGCTGCGAAAGGTGACTTCACTGCGGCTGATCCTGGATTGAAG
>PMMB01000037.1:0-7836 GCA_003165495.1 Gammaproteobacteria bacterium
TTATTAGTGATAATCACTAATAATTAACATTTTTGGAGTTATAACATGGAGTTTGATCGCCTTGATGCACGGATACTTTCCGCGTTGCAGCGCGACGGCCGCTTATCGGTCGTGGAACTCGCCGAATCTATTGGGTTGTCGCCCACCCCCTGTGCGCGGCGAATCAGATCGCTGGAATCGAGCGGCGCCATCGAAGGGTACGCGGCCATCCTCAATCCCGCTCGCATCGGACTCGAAGTGCTCGCAATCGTCCAGGTCAAATTGACCGAGCACACCGACGAAACAGTGGCGAGGTTCGAAAAGGAAATTCTGCTCATGGATGAGGTCACCAAGTGTTTCGCGATGACCGGAAGCTATGACTTCATTTTGGAGGTCTATGGCAAGGATTTGGACGCATTGAGCAATGTGGTACTCAAAAAGCTCATTCGAGTACCCAATGTCCGCGACATGCAGTCGAGTGTGGTGCTGGCCACGATCAAGCGCACGGCGCGAATTCCTTTGGGGCACCTGCAGCTATGAGCGCAATCCTCGCCGTCCTTCGATCCATTGCCAGGCAACGAGCGCCGGCAAACCAAATAATATTTCGCGCATGCGCTTCGCCAGCGACAGCGCAATGGCGACATCTGTGCCGATCCCGAGCACATGGCCCACGCCGATCAGTCCAGCCTCTTGCACACCGAGCCCCGCCGGGACCAGGAAAAACAAATGCCTGGCGGCCTGGGTCAAGCTTTCGAGCGCGAGCGCGGCGGCGAAGCCGACCGGATGCCCGAGCCAGCGCAGCGCGAGCCAAGTTTCTGCGCATCCCACGACCAGGCCCGCGAACTGCCAGAGAAGTGTGCGCGCGAGCCGCCCGTGCGCGGCAAAGAGTTCACGAATCGCGGCGTCAAGACGAGACCCCTGGAAAAGCACACTCGATGCCTGCGTATTGAGGCCGAGCAGTCGCTGCGCCACGCGCTCTATTCGACCGAAAATGGCGCCGTTGCGCAGCAGAGCAATAAACAGCGCGAGCAATAGCAGGCTCGCGCACAGGCCCAATAGAAGTCCGCCGCTCAAACGCATCGCATCCGTGAGCCGCAATAGGCACACCACCCCCAAGACAACGAAGAGATATTGAGTGGCGAGGGTAACCGCCAGTTCGACGATCACGCTCGCAGCGGCCATCGTGCCGTCGAATCCCTGCTGTGCCAACAAACGTATGCCGACAAGCTCGCCGCCGACGCTGCCCAGCGGCAGCAGTCGGTTGACCGCTTCGCGTATGCAGGCGATAAAGAATAGTGCGGTGAGGCGGCTACGTCCCGCAATGAGCGCCCGCCACCCCAGCACGTCGAGCAGCAACGGCAGCGCGTGCAGCGGTACCAGCAAGAACAACACCCAACCGGCTCGTGACAGCAAGCTTAGGATCGCTTGAGCACCTTCCCGCGCGATAAGCAGGATTATTACACCCAACCCAAGGATCAATGCCACGCGAATCGCGATTTTCAAGCGGCAGGTCCCTTAGCGCGCACGCGTGACGTCCGCATAACCGCCGTGGCCAAAGTCGCCCGCCGCGATGGCCGCGCGAACACGTGGGCTCAGCAATGCGGCGAGCTCATCGGCATGGTGATACTTACTCATCGACGAAGCGATCGCGCGTCCCGACTCGGTGGCGGGGTGAAGGTAGATTTCTGTGACCCCCGGGGGCAGTCGCGCGAGAATAGCCAGAAGCTTCGCCTCATCCATGGCGCCGCTCGCGGCGACGCCGAATATACGATCGTTGTGCAGCACTTGCGCAACTCGCAATCGGCGCTTCATGAGCACAATCCACGGTGCCAGCAATGCGGCATTGGCGCCTGCGAACCAATTGCCGCCGCGCGATGCGAACCAAAGAGGCTCATCCGGCACCCTTACCGCCGACACGCCGTAGTCGCGGCCGATTCGCAGCATCATCTCCAAGAGCGTCGGATGCAGATGGAAATGCTTGTGTACATTGACGTGATCCAGCGCGAGGCCGGTGCGCGCGAACGCCGCAAACTGTGCACGGATCTCCGCTTCCAGTTGTCTGCGCACCCCGGAGAACGCGAAGTAACGTACGCCGTTGACAAACATCCGGCTGTTCATGCGGCCGGCTTGGTCGGCAAGACTGGGGATAAGATCGGGCGCCAGCATTGCGCAGCCGTCAGCAAGGACGAGATGCAGACCGACACGCAAGCGCGGTAGCGCGCGCGCGCGCCGGATCGCATCGGCGGCGGCCGGCGCCGCCACCATCAAACTTGCCGCGGTGAGCACCCCGCACCGGCTAGCCTGCTCAACCGCCTCGTTGACGGCTTCGTGCAGTCCAAAGTCATCGGCGGTGACGATCAGAAACTTTTGCATAGGGTGCGCACCGGCGACGCTCGAGCGGCCGCCCTCTCGGGCGCAAACCTAAAATGGCGCGTCAGGCTGGGCCGACCCGTCACGAGTGACGCGATAACGGCCCTCTCGCCAGTGCACGCGGCGCGTGACGAAACTCCAAGCCCATAAGCCTAAACTCAGCAGGTCTCTCAGCGGCAAAACTGCAAGCTGCAATGGGGTGGAACCCGGCTTGCGTACAGACAAATGCAGCAGGACGCGCGCTACCGCCGTTACGGCGAACATTACGACGCAGGGCGCCGCACCGTCGGCCAGCAGGGCTCCCAATGCCGCCACCGGCATTCCAAACGTGACAAAGGAGAAGGCGTATCCCATCGGCGCCAGCGCGCGAATCGTGCGCAACCACCTCAGTTCGTGCCGCACGAGATCTCCGAAGCTGCGTTCAGCGACACAGACTTCGACCACGACTTCGGAGAGTACCGTGCGCAAACCCCGGCGACGGGTCAAGTCACCCAGTCGATAGTCGTCGGCCAATTGATTGGCAATCGACATGAAACCGCCAATGCTCGCGAGCACCTGGTGCCTTATCGCAATGGTTGCGCCGAACGCAAAAGATCGCGAACCGGTCATGGCCGCCACACGTACCGACGGCATGAACCATTCATCGATGAACAAAGACCCCAAGAGCGACCACAAACCATCGCGCGGGCGCCCTCGATAGGCGCATGTGACGATGCCGACGCCGCCCTCGAGAAGCGGCGCTACGACTTTGGTGAGGTAGTCGCGCTGCACCCGCACGTCGCTGTCGGACAGCACCAAAAACTCATGGCGGACGAGCGGCATCATATTGATGAGATTGCTCACTTTACGGCTGCTGCCGTGCTGCCGCCGATCGATGACCAGGCGCAAGTCGCGCTGAGGAAACTCCCTTTGCAATCGATCCACGATGGCCCGCGCCGGATCGTTCGAATCGCAGACGCCGAAGATCACCTGAAACTCAGGGTACGCCTGATCGCAGAAGGAGCGCAGGCATTCGTACGTTTCCGGCTCGGCCCCGCATAGCGGCTTTAAAATCGTCACCGGAGGCAGGTCTCTCGGCGTGAAGCGCGAGGATCGAATCCGCACGCTTACGGCAATGCACGCGATAACGCCATAAACCATGGCGCAGGCCGCGAACGCGAATCCGACCCACAGGAAACCTGCGTGAGCCATTGCAGTCACTTGACACTTGCTTCGTTTTTCACAGGATCACGCATTTTCGTACCTTTCACACTAGTGCTTTTTGTTATTCAAAGTATATGGTCTTGGCACGGGGACGCAAGCGGCGCCTGCCGCCGGAACGGGTGATTTACGACTCCGCGCCACCGCCGCGGTGACTGAACGCTCCCACGGCGGTCTGATCTGATTTTACGGCGGCGGCGACATCCAATAACACTTGCTCGAGTACGGCAAGGTACTCGACATAGCGCTTGCGCCCCAAGGCGGTAATGCGACAAATCGTCTGCGGGCGGTTATTTTGGACGCTTTTCGTAATTGCGATCAACTTTGCTTCTTCGAGCACCTGCAAATGCCGGTTCAGATTCCCGTCCGTCAGTGCGCACAGCTGTTTCAGGTCGCCAAACAATAGTCCTTTTGAATGGGTGACGAGCGACGTAAGCACGCTGAGGCGCGCACGTTCGTGAATGACACGGTCCAGCCCATCGTATGCGAAACGATGAGCGGCGCCTTTCTTACTGCCACGTTTATTCAAGAGGTTCCCCATATCCAAACTGAAGTACGGCTGCGACCAGAAGTTGGCCGACACCGAACGGAATGCCCATCGTCCAGGGTGAAAGCGCCCGAGTGGCGCTCCCGGCGGCCACGCAAAAGAGTCCGGCCGCCAAATACCACACGCCGACGGCAAACATTTGTCGCGGAAGAAATCGGCACGAGGCGAATACCCCCAAGCTGAAGATCAATTCCCAAAGGCCGGGTAACATCCAACATTCTTGTACGGCCGTCCGCAGCATCACGACTGTCAGCAAAAATCCGACCATGACTGCGGGCAAGAACTGCGCGACTGCGGATTGGACCATTTCTCTGGCAAGTCCCACATGAACGCGCCGAGCACGCGCGAAGGTCTCAATGCCGGTCAGAAGCACCGAGACGGCGGCAACCCCCATCCAAACGCCAAGCCACATCATAAGATCCGCCTGCGCTGATTTCGTCATCCACTGTGCCTGTGCGGCCGCGACCAGCAGCGCGAGGATTCCGCTCACTGCGATGGATGCCGGACCATAGCCGCGAAATTCCGTGCCGCGCGCCACATGACTGCGGATGGAGTGAATTTCGGACAGCGCTTGTCGTAACTCTTTCATGGAACACCCTCATTCACTTTGCACTACAAAGCTTTAATACTTCAATGGCGGACCGTGGTCAACCAGGACGCCGTTCCCATTTAACTGGGTGTGGTTCAGCGAAACGGATGGCTGACGTATCGTGAGCCCGCCAACCCAAAGCGCCAAGGCTGATCGACTGCCTTGGAGATTCCTATCCGCGGCCCGCACACGAGACTGGGCCGCGTGCTCGCTGCCGTCAAGCTAAATGGCGGCATATCGATGCGTTTGCCGTTAAGTTCCCGAGTGATGGCGAGCGCTTGTCCGAGCCGGCCAGGTCCCGCACAGAGTATTCGCGGATCTTGCTGTCGCCGACGATCAATCATCAGTGAAACACCGGTCGTCGGCTCCAGACCGCGAATCAGCACGCCCGCACCATGCCCGACTTCTCGACACACGAAGTTCAGACACCAATGGATGCCATAGGAAAGATAAACGTAGGCGCGGCCTGGAGGCCCAAACATCGTGGCATTGCGCGGCGTCGGACCCGAAAAACTGTGCGACGCCGGATCTTCCCCATCGTAGGCCTCGGTCTCGACNNGGCGACCTCGGGGGAGTTCCGCATGAAGTCGATGCCTGTCAATCCTGGAGTGCCTGGAGTGCCTGATGCACCTGCTGCACGCACGCGGAACCCTCGCCGACTGCGGCTGCGACCCGTTTAACGCTCCCGCAGCGCACGTCGCCGACCGCGAATATTCCCGGCCAGTTCGTTTCGAAAGACTGCGGCGGCCGCGCAGCGGACATATTCGCGGGCGGCAAATCCGCCGGAGTCAGATCGGACCCCGTTCGCACGAACCCTTTGTCGTTCAATGCAATGCAGCCTTGCAGCCAGTGTGTGCTGGGTACGGCACCCGTCATGAGAAAGACATGGCCAATCGCATGCGTCTCGAGGAAATTATCGGGCGCAGTCTTCCAAATCACGCGTTCCAGTTGCTCGTCGCCTTCCATCGAAGTGATCTCGGTATTCGCATATAGCGTGATGTTGGATGTTTCGGCGATACGGCGGATGAGATAGTTAGACATGGTGTCGGCCAATCCCTTGGAGCGGACCAAGAGGTGTACGCGACGACATCTGCCCGCAAGATAGACCGCGGCTTGACCTGCCGAATTGCCGCCGCCGACCACAATCACTTCCTTCATCTCACAGCGCCGGGCCTCGGTAGCGGTCGCCGCATAATAGATACCCGTGCCGAGAAAGCGGGACACATTTTCTATTGCGAGTTGGCGATACTCAGCACCGGTTGCGATGATGATCGCGCGCCCGCGTACCGTAGTCCCATGTCCTAGCTCGACCGCATACGGCCGTCGATCGCAGTTCAGCTTCAAGGCCGAGTAAGCAGTCCTGATTTCGGCGCCGAATTTCTGTGCCTGGACTCGCGCTCGGGCAGCCAGCGCCAGGCCGGATATGCCGGTGGGAAATCCGAGATAGTTTTCTATTTTTGAACTCGATCCTGCTTGACCGCCGGGCGTGCCTGTTTCGAGTACCAGTACATCGAGTCCCTCGGAGGCGGCGTAGACGGCGGCGGCCAGCCCCGATGGCCCGGCTCCTACGACGATAACGTCCCGCACCCGGTCATCGTCGATCTGCTGATTCATCCCCAAACAGGCCGCCACCTCTTCATTGCTGGGATTCTTGAGTACCACTTCGCCTCGACACAGCACCACGGGAACATCTTCGGCTTTGATATGAAAGCGTTCCAACAGCGTCTGAACGGCCTGATCCGTGTTCACGTCGAGGTTGACGAACGGAAACGAATTTCGCGTCAAGAATTGTTGTAACCGCAGCGTTCCCGCCGAATGGCTCGAACCCAGTAAGATGACGTCGCCCGTCTGGGACGCGATCAGACCGACGCGCCTCAAGATGAACGCGCGCATGAAGAGCTCGCTGAGCTCGGCGTCGGTTTGAACGATCGCGCGTAGGCGATCCTCAGCGATTACCAGGACCTCGCCCTGTTCGCGGACGCGCGCCCGCACCACGCTGCCGATGCCCTGAAGCGTGCTCATTTCTCCCGTAAAGCTGCCCGCAGTGTGCACTGCGACCAAGACCTCTCCACTCATACCGGGTTGGACCACTTCGATGCTGCCCGCGAGAACTACGAGCATTGGACGATTGCGATCGCCGGGCTCAGCCAATATCTCGCCCTTGCTCATTTGGCGATGAGTTCCATGTGCTTCCAGCCGAGTAATTTGCGCAGAGGTTAATTGCGGAAACATCTGCGCTTTGCGGCCGACGAAGGCGGGTTTATCGGCTATGCCTACATCGTTGGCCTCCACTGTCATGGCAAGAACACCTCGATGTCGTCGATGAAGCACCAACTCCAATCTTCTCCGGGCTCAAATGACGAAATAATCGCGTGCTTGGATTTGAGGAAATGCTTGCGAGCATGGCGATTTTTCGAATCGTCACAGCATCCCACATGCCCGCAAGTCCTACACAATCGAAGATGAACCCAAGTGTCGCCCATGGCGAGGCATTCCTGACAGCCATCACCGGTTGGTGTCACGGCCTTTACCGTAGTCAAATGTGTGCATTGCTGCCGAGAATTGGCCATTTGTACTCCCGTTGTCGCGATTTGCCGCCTGGATGTCCTACATCGCGAACTTCGCGGGCGAACGACGATCTAAGCCAAAGCTGAACCGCCTCATAGAGGGTCCCGTTTCCCATGCATTTGCGAAGTCGCCCGCTTATTTTAGCAATAATTCTCGCTGCAACGGCCCACGCCGTTCCCGCGCCGTTTGACCTCGCCGGGCCTACCCTCGACGTCAAGATCACCCGCGGGGCAAAGACACTGTCGGCGTCTGAAGTGCCAAATCTCCTGGTCGGCGATCGCCTTTGGATCAAGGCTGATCTTCCGGCCACGCAATCCGCCCATTATTTGATGGTGGCTGCATTTTTGAGCGGCTCGACCAATCCCCCGCCGGAGAGTTGGTTCTTCCCGTGCAAGACGTGGACCGGCAAATGCGGCCATGACGGATTGACGGTAACCGTGCCGGAGGGCGCGCAACAGGTGCTGGTTTTTCTCGCTCCGGAAACGGGCGGCGATTTTAAAACGCTGGTGAGTGCGGTGCGGGGGCGTCCTGGTGCATTTGTGCGCACGTCGCAAGACCTGAACCAGGCGGCGCTGGACCGTTC
>PMMB01000037.1:7894-11827 GCA_003165495.1 Gammaproteobacteria bacterium
GATGGGCACAGCACGTCGATCGTCGAGGCGCTGACTTCGGGTCCGGGCAGTGATTTAGCAATGGAGGCGAGCTATACCCCGCAACTGAGCTACGGCTACTACAGCCCCTACATCGCATCGGTCCTCGATATTGCGCGCATCTTGGGGTCCTTCCATACCGCGCAATATCAATATATTCCGGCGCTGGCTTCGCAACATGGCGACAAACTCGCGCTGACGCTGAACACGGCGCCTTCCTTTCACAGCCCACAATCGGTGTTGGTAGTGGCGCTGCCGGCGGTGGAGCAGCCGCAATTTCCTCCGTTGCATGCGGTAAATCCCAAGGAGATTTACTGCGCCGGAAGAACCGTCCTGGTGTTGCCTGTCGACGGCGCGCCCTTGGTATTTTCGACCGGTTATGCGCATGACGTGACGCTGAGCCTGTCTGGGAATGACGGCAAGAGCATCGATTTGCCCGCCACCGCCGATGCGATGCTGGGTGGTTACGTCGTCGACGCGTCCTCGCTGCATTCCGCGCGCTTGGGAGATAGCGTGCATGCGTCGCTGCAGGGTTATTGGGGCTTTGACCGCTACCATGGTCCGGGTTTCCTATTGATGAATGCGCATGCGAAGACCTGGGAACTCGCTGCCGGCGACGAGGACGCGTTGGTGGTCGGCCGCCAGGATACTGTTCACCTACAGGCGGACAGCGTCAGTTGTGTCGAAGGCATCACGCTGAAAGACCCCGCCGGTAAGGAACTGAAGACAGATTGGAAGACGGTCAAACCCAATGAACTCGAGGTGAAGTTGCCGCTCCAGGGAGCGAAACCCGGTGCCATGACCCTGTTGGTGAAGGAGGTCGGCGTCAGTCAGCCGCAACCGATTTCGATACAGACCTTTTCCGACGCGGGTCATTTCGACGATTTCGCAATTCATGCAGGCGATGTGCAGGGAGTACTGAAGGGCAGCCGCCTCGACGAGGTCGCGAGCCTATCGATTAGAAACGTTACTTTTGTGCCGGGCGAGCTGTCGAGCCGCAATGGGGGTGACGAGCTGCCGATGGTCGCGCAAGACACACAGGCCGCGGCGAGCCTCAAGCAAGAACACAGCATCGCCGCGAAAATCACGCTGAAAGATGGGCGAGTGCTGCCGCTGATCGCCTCTGTGGATGCGCAGCGTCCCCGAGCGATGCTGATCGGCAAGAGCGTGCAACCGTCACCCTCCAGCAAGGACAGCAATATCCAATTGGCTGACCCAGGCGAATTGCCGCAGGACGCGACTCTCACATTCGCCGTGCGCACGCAGTGGCCGGCGGTATTTGCGCGTAACGAGAACATAGAAGTTGCGACAAGCGATGAGTCGTCTGCGACCGTGCTGAGCTTCATCAACGGTGGCATCACGCTGGAGAACGCTCAAGTCGCTGTGGCGATGCTCAATCCCGCGAGGGCGTTCGGCAACTCCGCCTTCGGCCTTCTACAATTTCGGGTGGTTGAGCAAGGCATCGCGGGGGACTGGCAACCCCTGGGCAACCTAGTGCGTCTGCCCGTGCTGAAAGACCTCATATGCCCCTCAACGCCGGAGCTGGCGTGCAAACTCTCCGGGTCCAATCTGTTTCTTGTCGACTCCATATCGAACGATTCGGCGTTCACCCATCCGATACAGGTTCCCGACGGCTTCTTGGGATCTGCGCTTCCGGTTCCACATCCCACCGTCGGCCCGCTCTACGTGAAGTTGCGCGATGACCCCTCGGTGATCAATCCGACTACGTTGCAGATGCAGCAGCTGCCGCCCGCACCCAGCGATCTGGCACGGGCGCGCGCCCTGGCGCCTGCATTACCCACCACTCCACCCGCGCAGAGCCCACCCACGTCGCAGCGGTTAGACGAAGCCGATCCAGCGACCCAGAGTCACCACGCCAATCCATAGCCCCAGGGATACTCCGCCGGAGATTTTGGCAACCCGGGGGATTTGCGGCTGGCGCCCCCAGACCTCCACCGACCGGTGGATCGTGGCGTGGAACACCATCATATTGAGGCCGGCCAAGGCGAGCAGCAGCATTTTCGCGCGAAACGGCACGGTCCCCCAGTACTTGGTCGCGTTAGACGAAAACAGCAGGGCGCCGCTGCACACCGCCACAGCGAAGCTCGCCCGCGTCCACGGCAATACTTCGGCGATCAGCTCGCCGACGGGCCGTTCGCGCAGATTGATGCCGAGCAATCGCAAATCCACCATGGTGATCGAACCCACCACCAAGGTGATGGCGAGCACATGGACGGATTCGATGCCCGGAAACAGCCAGGAGGATTCGCTGATGGCGATCGCAGGCGGCGTGGATTCGAGCCAAAGCAGGAAACGATCGAACACGGCCTAACCTGTGTACGCAATCAATCGCCCCGCAACGGCGATCCCAACCCACAAGGCGAGCGACAGAAGTCCGGTGATTTTGGCGACGGTGAAGTGCGAGGGCGCCAAATCAGCGCTGCCGCTCGCCAGATCGCGCTTCAGTACGGTTTGAAAGCCGAGCGTCACGATGATCGCCGTCGCCAGCATGCACATTTTCAATAGAAAAACCACGTTGCCGAGCGCGCGCTTTGGTTCCGCGACGATGAGAATGCTGCCGCTGACGGCCAGGACGATTAGAGCTCCCCATAGCCACGGCATGAATCGTCGGGAGAACGACCTGATGCTGTTGCGCATGCCTGCGAGTCCGAGCAGTCGCAGATCGAACATCGCCATCGATGACAGAACCACCGAGATCGCCAGAATATGCACAGTCTGCACCGTCGGGATAATCCAGAACACCTTTTGAATCACCAGACTGACGGGGGTGGCACCGAGCCAATTGATGAAATCGTCAAGCATGGGCGGGCGCTCGCGCAAACCAAACTCTGATAATAGCCAAATCCTCGGGCGCCGATGCGACAGAATTACCCTTTGCCTAGCCGGACTTTTTCTTCGGTACCTTATTCCCTGCGCGACGAGCCTCCGACAGGCCAATGGCAATGGCTTGATTTCGGCTTTTCACCTTTTTTCCGGAACGACCACTGCGAAGGGTCCCCGCCTTCATTTCATGCAATGTTTTTTCGACTTTATTGCCGCTGGCCTTACTGTATAGACGCGCCATAACTCACCAGATACCCAACGCGATGCCCGAGGCCAATGTCGCGCCGAGATCCTCGCACGGTTTCAGCTCCTGTTCGGCAATGTGCTTTGGCCGCAAGATTTCTTCCGCGGTCTGCGCGTGCGTGCAGACGATGATGGGATCGGCTATAGGCTTCAGGCGCCAACCGGTTGCGATACGTTCGATCTGTTGCGCGGCACTACGGCCATCGCTGCCGGCGCAGATCAGCGCTGCGTAGGGCTTCCCATTGAGCCGATCGAGCACGGCATAGTAAGTGCGATCGAAGAAATCCTTCATCTTTCCCGATATCGCAGCCAGATTTTCCGGGGTCGCAAAAATAAATCCGCTGGCATCGAGCACATCGGTGGCTTGCGCATCCGCGGCGCGCAGCAGTGACACATGCAACGCAGACTCGGTGCGCGCGCCGGCGGCTGCGGCCTGCGCCATTTGCAGAGTACCGCCTGTCATCGAGTGGTACACGATCAGTAGGGTCTTCATCGAGCGAATTATCGCAGAAAGCCCCCCATCCGGGCCCCTCGAACGTGAGCTATGTCCTACACGTGGCGACGACGCCTTCCGACTGCATGCTTGCGTTTATTCACGGACACTGCTCGTTACCCGCAGAAATGCTGCCCCGTCACAAGAGGTGCGACCATGCTNNGGCGGAATCGCGGTCGGCGCGGCCGGCATTGCGAAAATACTATTCATCGTTTTTCTGATCGGCGCAGTGATCAGTTTCTTGATGAGCATCGGTCGCCGCGCCTAAGGCGGCAAACTCATTCGAACGAGGAGCGCAAATGGAATCCATAACTGATTCGCCGACGGCGCGTAAA
>PMMB01000032.1:0-8151 GCA_003165495.1 Gammaproteobacteria bacterium
TCCGCCCGCCGATGATAGTTCACACTGCGCCAGCTGCGCTGCGCCGAATTGGCTGCCGCAACCGCCTTATCGATATCCGCCGCCGTCGCGTCCGCGATTTGCCCGATGCGCTCCTCGGTGGCCGGGTCCCACACGTTGATCGCCGCGCTGCCGCTCGAATGTACGAGTTGTCCGGCGATTCTCTGGTGCCCGCTCAGTCTGGTGAATGCTGCTTTGGCGTTCATGATCTACCCCGTCGAATTGCGATTACTGGCAATTGTAGTATGCAAGACGGGCTTTGAGACCGGTACCCTGACTGCGCGGCGGAGGCCGCGATCCGTCTCTAGACTTAGTGCACGCGGCCGCCTGCCGCGGTTGTGACGCGCCAGATCACGTTGCCGACATCATCGGCAACCAACAGCGCACCGCGTTTGTCGATAGCGACGCCGACAGGCCGGCCCATTGCTCTCCCGTGCGAATCGAGAAAATCCGTGAGTACGTCAATGGGCATGCCGGCGGGCTTGCCGTTGGCAAAATGGACAAAGATCACCTTGTAACCACTGCGAGTCCTGCGGTTCCACGAGCCATGCTGGCCTACGAACATGCCGTGTTGCAGCGGCGCCGGTAATTTCGCGTCGCCCGACCAACACAAACCGAGCGATGCCGTATGCGCTCCCAATGCATAATCCGGCGGCACGGCTTTGGCGACCATCTCGGGATTCTGGGGTTTGACCCGGTTATCGATGTGTTGACCATAATAGCTGAATGGCCAGCCATAAAAGGCGCCCTCGTGCACGGCGGTCATGTAGTCCGGGGGCAAATGATCGCCTAGTTCATCGCGTTCGTTGACCGCTACCCAAAGGGTACCCTTGTCCGGTTCCCAGGCCAATCCGACGGGGTTGCGCAGACCGGAAGCGAAGATGCGATGGCTGCCGGTCTTCGGATCGATTTCCCATACGGAGGAACGCTCCCGTTCCACATCAAGACCATTTTCGCCGGCGTTGCTGTTGGAACCCACACCCACATACAGTTTGCGGCCGTCGGGACTGGCGATGAGACTTTTGGTCCAGTGATGATTGATCGTTCCGGCCGGCAACGCGGTCACTTCGGTGGGCGGCGTGCGAATTTCCGTGTCCCCGGTGTGATACGAAAAACGTAGGAGCGCGTCGCTGTCGGCGACGTAGAAATTATCGCCGATGAGGGCCATGCCGATTGGCGAATTCAGACCCTGCAGAAATATGTGTCGCTCGGGCGCGGTGCCATCACCGTGAGTGTCGCGCAGCAGGGTAATGCGATTCGCGCTGGGTCGTGAGCCCGATCCCGCGCGCTTCATCACCAGTTTATGTATCTTACCGCGAATTCCTTTCGAGTCGTCGGGCTTTGCCGGCGCGTCAGATTCAGCCACCAGCACATCTCCGTTCGGCAACACATATAGCCAGCGCGGATGATCGAGGTCGAGAGCGAAGGCATTGACCCTCGTGCCGCTGGCTGCGGTAGGCTTACCGCCGGCAGGCCAGCCAATGGCCTTGGCAATGTGCACGGTCGGCAACAATGATTTTTCTGGTGCGCCCAGAACGGGCGACGGGCCAAACTCGGCTGCCGTGCTGTCCTGCGCGGCCGCGAAATTCCTCAAGCTCATGCAGGCCAGCAGCGCAAAACCGGCACAGCGAAGGCGCAGCAAGCCGCAGCGTTTTTGGCATTGTGGTTCAGTGAAGTCGGTCATCGGTGCCTCCTAGCCGCAATTGAGCGCGCGTTTTCGATTGCCGGTAAGCGGCGGCGAGCCGGCAACGGCGTCAGCGTTCGCCGACAGCCATAGCCCTAGTGTTGGTCGTTCAAGTTCGGCGGCGAAGCTCGAATCCCAGTCGCGGAAAATGCACGACAACTCGTCCGGCCCGGGGATCTTCGCGCGTGATCGAGATGCGCTCGCGGGTCGCGGCGTAGAGATCGCCTTCGATTGGATCGATGCCCGTGTCGGTCGCAGCAATCACCACTTTTTCGCCCAATGCGATGCCGTGAGTATCGGCGCTAATCCCCGCCGTGGCCAACGGAGTCGCGTCATGGGCGATAGCGACCGCGGCGCTGCTGTCGAGTACGTCATGAGTGCCGTGGCCAAGCGCGCGGATCCGTTCGCACCACGCCTCGATTTGATGGAAGGGCGCGAAGATCTGCGCCGTCGGACCGCCGCGCAAAACGAACCATAGGCAGTGATAAATTGAAAAATCCGCAATGGTGGGTTGTGCGCCGAAGAAAAATGCTTGGTTGCCGAGCATTTCTTCAAGACGCTCGAGGTACAAGCCGAGTGCCGCCCGTGCTTCCGGGCCGCGCATACGCGGCAAATTCGCGCGAAACGCGCTACGGTCGTCGCCAAACGCTTTGATGACCTCGGGCGGTGCGCCGCTGAACATGTGCGCGAGGCCGGCGGGCTGCATGGTGTAGGGAATCGCTGCCCAGAAAAGGGTCGAGTCGGCCCATTGCGCGAGCGTACGGGACGCCGCCGCCGAACCCTTCGGATACAGTGTCGGGGACGGCGCAATCGCTTCGATCACATCGGCGATGAGTGCGGTATCACAGTAGATGTCCGCGCCCAATTGCAGGATCGGAGTCTTTCTATACCCGCCGGTGAGCGCGACCACGTCGGGCTTTGGCATCACCACGGGGATGTGCACCGACGTCCAATGCAAAGCCTTATATCCCAGGATCAGTCGGATTTTCTCCGCGAAGGGAGAAATCGGGTAGTGGTGAAGGACGAGCTGTTTCAAACGGCGCGGTGAACTTTCAGATATTTGAAGGTCCCCATCGCCTTGGCGATGAGACGCTCGTCCGCGTCACGCACCTCACCGTCACAGAAGGCCATCGTGCTCGAGCGGTGAAATGCGTGCGCCGACGCAACGAGACGCGTTCCCGCGTTGGCGGGCTGCAGGAAGCTGGTTTTCATCTCCACCGTCACTCCGCCGCCCGCGGCGGGGTCGAGGGATCGGCCTGCGACCGCCATGGCCACGTCGAGTAGCGTCATGAGGACACCGCCGTGAGCGACCGACCAGCTGTTCAAGTGACGCGGGGCGAGATCGAGTGCGACAACCGCACGGCCGTTTTCGGCGCTGATAAATTCGACGCCAAGGTCCTTGATAAAGGGAATGTCATTGCGAAATGCGATTGGTTGGGTCATAGGGAGTCGGCACATAATACCTTATGTACGAAGAAAACCTTAGGACGGGCAGCGGCGCTTTCATTATAGTTCGACAAGGTGAATCAAGAGGAGTGCGGCGGTGAAAGATCAGTTAATGGCGATCATTATTCAAGTACCGCTCATGGGTCTGCTTGCAGGCTGCGCCGATATCCCCGCGCCTCTGCGGGTTTCGACGAAAGCAGTATTGACGCAGCAGATGCATGCCGCGGGCGTGCAGATTTACCGGTGCCGCGCCGATAAGGACGACGCTGCGCGCTTTGAATGGCTATTGAAGGAACCCGAAGCGGATCTGTTCGACCATGCAGGCAATAAGATCGGCAAGCATTATGCAGGTCCGACTTGGGAAGCGAAGGATGGCAGCAAAGTGACGGGCGACGTTGTTGCCCGAGCCAATGGCCCGGACCCGAATGCCGTTGCGTGGCTATTGTTGAGCGCGAAGTCGACGTCGGGGAATGGAGTATTCAGGGACGTGCGCTTCATCCAGCGACTGCATACGGTGGGCGGCATTGCGCCGTCAGATGGCTGCAATCAGGCCTCCGCCGGCAGCGAAGTGCGAGTGTCATACTCCGCGGAGTACCGGTTCTACGTCAATAAGCCCTGAGCACGGTATGTTATTGGGGAGCGTTTCGCGCATCAGCGCCGTTCTCGGCGGCTCGGCGGGCAATCTGGTCGAGTGGTTCGACTGGTATACGTACTCGGCCGCCGCGCTTTATTTCGCGCCAATTTTTTTCCCCAAGGGTGATCAGACCGCACAACTTCTGCAGACTGCGGCGGTGTTCGCCGTCGGCTTTTTTGCTCGCCCGATCGGCGCGTGGCTGATGGGGCTCTATGCCGATCGTGTCGGCCGCAAGGCCGCGCTCACACTGTCGGTCACCATGATGTGCGGGGGTTCGCTGGCAATCGCGGCGACGCCCGGGGCGGCATCGATCGGCGTCGCGGCTCCGGTCATCTTGCTCCTTGCCCGGGTTTTTCAGGGTTTGTCCCTGGGCGGCGAATACGGGGCCAGCGCTACTTACATCAGCGAGATGGCGGGACGCAGGCACCGCGGCTTCTGGTCCAGCTTCCACTACGTGACATTGATTGGTGGCCAGCTGACGGCGTTGGCGGTGTTGATCATCCTGCAGCACCTGCTGCGGAAGGCCGACATGGCCGCCTGGGGATGGCGAATTCCTTTCGTGATCGGAGCGGGGCTGGCAATCGTCGCCTACTGGCTGCGGCGGCGACTACCAGAGTCGCAGTCATTTGTACGCGCCGAAACTGAAGGAACCGTGCGCGCAGGCATTCGCCAACTCTTTCTCGAGCATCCACGCGAGGTCCTGACCGTTCTAGGATTTACCGCCGGCGGTTCCATGATCTTCTACGTTTACACCACGTACATGCAAAAATTTTTGACCAATACCGCGGGATTTTCCAAGGACCAGGCGACCGAGATCAGCGCCGTCAGCCTGGTCGCGTTCATGGTCGCACAGCCATTTTTCGGCTGGCTGTCGGACAAGGTGGGGCGCAAGCCCATGATGCTGGTGGCATTCGGCGGAGGCGCGCTGGTCACTTGGCCGGTTATGACCGGAGTGGCGGCTACCCGCTCATCTTGGATCGCCTTCTGTCTGATCTTCGCGGCGATGATGATTCAGTCATGCTACACATCGATCAGTGCTGTGGTGAAAGCCGAACTCTTTCCCACCGCCATTCGCACTCTCGGAGTGGCGGTGCCCTATGCTCTCGCCAATGCGGCGTTCGGCGGTACGGCCGAGTATGTCGCGCTATGGTTCAAATCGATCGGCTCCGAAAGTGGATTCTATATTTACGCCTCGGCGGCGGCGGCGATCAGCTTCTTGGTGGCGTTAACCATGAGCGAAACTCGTGTGCACAACCGCATCCTCGAGGACTGACGGATCACTATGCTTCCCGCCTCAGATCCCGCCGACTGGGTTGAATCGGCCGCTCGCGACCGGCCACACGGGTTATTTCTCAAGACCCCCACGGGTCGAGAATTAACCTACGCATTGCTTCGTGACCAGTCCGGGCGCTTCGCTGCAGCCTTGATGCGGCTGGGCGTCGTGCCCGGCGACCGCGTCGCAGTCCAAGTGGAGAAATCCGTGGAGGCCGTCCTGCTCTACGTTGCGTGCCTGCGCATGGGGGCTGTGTTCGTGCCGATCAACGTTGCGAATACGCCCCATGAAGTTGATTATTTTTTGCGCGACTCGCAGCCAAAGGTCGCGGTCATCCGCCCAGCCGACCGCGAACTGCTCGAACCATCGGCGACTCATGCCGGAGTCCACCACGTAGAGACACTCGGCGCGGATGGCGAAGGATCCCTGCTCGCGCTCGTGCGGCAGGCCGATGAAGACCCCAATCTGTCGCGGGGCAGCGGCGCGAATTCGCTGGCGGCGATCGTGTATACGTCCGGCACGACGGGTCGATCGAAGGGTGCGATGCTGTCGCGCGTGAATCTCGCATCCAATGCTGCCGTGCTCGCCGAGGCGTGGCATTTTACAAATCGCGACATCTTGCTGCATGCCTTGCCGCTGTTTCATGTTCACGGTCTGTTCGCGGCCATCAATACCGTACTCGCGTCAGGATCGAGCCTTTTGCTGCTGCCGAAGTTCGATGCCGCATTGGCATTGAAGCATTTTCCGCAGGTCACAGTGTTCATGGGTGTGCCCACGCATTACACGCGACTGCTGCAGCAGACCGGTTTGAACGCCCACGCAACCGCCGGTGTGCGTCTGTTCGTCTCAGGATCGGCGCCATTGCTGGTGGAGACGCACCGCGAGTTTTTGCAGCGTACGGGTCACACGATTCTCGAACGATACGGAATGACCGAGACCTTGATGAACACATCCAATCCCTACGACGGTGTGCGCAAGCCGGGTTCGGTTGGTCCGCCGCTGGCAGGGATCGCGGTCCGCGTGGTCGACGGTACAACCGGAGCCGTCGAACCCGAAGCCGATGTCACCGGTACGCTCGAAGTTGCGGGGCCGAATGTATTCGCTGGCTATTGGCAAGATCCCGAGAAAACGCGCGGCGAATTCACCGCGGATGGTTGGTTCAAAACGGGGGATCTCGGCCGCATCGATTGCGACGGTTATGTGCACGTGGTGGGCCGCGCCAAGGATCTCGTGATCAGCGGTGGCTACAACGTCTACCCGAAGGAGGTCGAGATGGAGTTGAATGCGCTCTCCGGCGTATTGGAAAGTGCCGTGTTCGGCGTTCCACACCCGGATTTTGGCGAAGGCGTTACCGCAGTCGTCGTGCCGCAACCCGCTACCGTGTTGTCGGAGGCTGACATCATCAACTCCCTACAGACACGTCTGGCGCGCTACAAGGTTCCAAAGCGCGTACTGCTCGTCGACGAGTTGCCGCGAAATACCATGGGCAAGGTGCAGAAAAATGTGTTGCGCAGTGTCTATGCGTCGCTTTATAGCGGCCTAAGCGGGCGGTAGTATCGTCACCATGGTCAAGGTTCGCGCACCCAGCGCGGCGCCCGACTCAGTTCGGTCGATCACCACATAAAAGCTTTTCGGTTGGCTGCGCGGCGTACCCGAAATAGGGATGCTCAAACTGACGCTGTTGCTGCCGTTCTCAAACTGTTCGACACGAGGCATCACGGGAACAAAATCTCGGCCCGGCTTTGCCGTGCCGGATTCGGTCCACCACGTAAAACTTGCCTCGCCGTGCAGGTTGCCTTTGCGGCGGACCGTGACACGAGCCGTCGTTTCGGTGGCTTGGACGTCGATGGTGTCCTCAGCCATTTCTACGCGAATCGGACCCGCATTGCCGGCGCGAACCGAAGTCTCACTGGACGAGGGCCGTGTCACCGCGGCTGCGCGAGCGCTAAGCGATGGAGTCGGTGGCACGGCAGGGATCGGGGCGGGCGCTGCTCTTGTGACCGCAGGAGGCGGTATCGGATGGGTGACTACAGGTACGGATGCAGGTGATGCGCCGAATCGTTCGAGCGCGGAGCGCGCTTGGCCGCTCCATCCCGTGACATGGCGCGCCAAGGAATCATAGTCCGTCACTGCCCAGTAGCCGCCGATTGCCAGTAGCGCGAACATCATGATGGCAGCGGTCGCAAGTGCGACCTTGCGTTTCCGGGGAGGCGGTGCATTCATCAGCACGAGCAACGAGGCTAGGCGAGGCGCAGCACTTGGAAACTGGAAACGTTCCAGCCATTTCTTTATATCCGAGGGACGCCGGTCGCGCTCCCAACGAAGGCCCTCCCGCAGGACTCGCCATTGTTGGCCGGTGAGCCCCGGCGGGCGGGGTGGTCGCCAACGTTGTGCGCGCGCTTCGATGGCGGTGCGGTTTGGGAATGGGTGCTGCCCCGACAACAGCACGTAGGTAACGCATGCAAATGCGAATAAGTCGTCCCGCGCATCGGGGGGCCGACCTTCGAGCAACTGGCAGCTCGCATAGCCTGGGGTGGCGACGGCATCACGTTGCGACGATTCGTTGCCTGCGGTCCACCCAACCCGGAGGAATTTGTGCGAGGCGCCGAAATCCAAGACCCGCAATTCACCGTCATTGGTTATAAAAATATTCTGCGGGTTGATGTCTCCGTGGACGACGCCGCGCGAATGAGCGTGGGTGAGCGCGGCGCCAACATCACGCATGACAGCCAGCGCATACGGTCGCGGCAAAGGACTCGCATTTCTTGCGCTCAGCACACGACTCAGAAGCGCTCCACGCAGCAATTCCATCGTAAAAAAGGCGATATCGCCGTCGCGGTCGAATTCATGTACCCGAACGATGTTCGGATGCGACAGTAATTGCAGATGCTGGAACTCGCTTTGCAGCTCGGAACGGAGTTCCTGCCGCTGAGTAACCGCCGTATGCAGTACTTTGATGGCTAACAGTTGGCCCGTGGACGGCAGATCGAGGCGATACTCGTCTATCGCCTCGAACACGGTGCCCATGCCGCCAGCCCCTAGAACTGCGCGTATTTTATAACGGCCGCGCAGCACGTCGCCTATCGCCACTTCTCG
>PMMB01000032.1:8194-10023 GCA_003165495.1 Gammaproteobacteria bacterium
TTTGTCGCCGCCAAGGGCTGCGCCTTCGAGGCGGGATTTGAGGGTGTGGAAGAGTTCGGCTTTTATCTTTCCGCGGCGGTAATATTGGTCGAGCAGCGACAGGACTTCCCAACCTGCATCGCCGTCCCCCTGGAATTGATCGCGCATGGCAATGAAAAATGCCTCGGGAGTGCAATTACCACTCGACAGGGCATTCAGCCACACGAGAGTGGCGCCTTCACTGCCCCTTCGCGGCGCCGACCAGCGGGCCTGCTCAGTTCCAGCGCTCAAATCAATATCCTCATATCTGGCGTTCTCCAAACATTAGTGACAGGAGACAATACCGAAGATTCCGAGGGGTGCGCTAAGTCTTTCTTTTTACACTCTTTTATATGTGGTTCTAATCGAGATCGCGACTCAAGGCGTCGCGGATCGGTCCCGGCAATGGGCTCAGCAAGTGCCGATAATTGTCGTGATCGACGCCGATGCTCAAAGAGCCGCCGCTTTTCATCGCATCAACCATGGAGGGCGATAGCTCAAAGCGAAGAAAATGCACCGCCGAGGTCTTTTCGTCGTTTTCACGCTCCATGTCTTCGTCGGCGATCGCAAAGACCCGCTCCATTTCGCTCACCCGTATCCAGCATCGATCTTCGACGCCGATCAATTTCTCGAGCGCTGTTCGCCGCTCGCCAGGATCGGGAAATTCAACCAGCAACGTGACCTTCCAGTTGCTGCCGTCGGGAATCAGTGGATTGTAAGCGTCGAGTTCGCCTTGTATTCCGTCGCTTTCAAAGATTCGCTCGGCGCGCAGCATCTCGAGGACTTGATAGCGTATCGTGGTGTAATCCTCAAAACACCAAGTCATGTTGGGTCCGACTTGCACATTGCGTAGTTGCTTGTGGGCAATGACTTCGCTACGCAACCGAGCGCGGTCGGAGGCGTATTGCTCCAAGCTTATTAGATCCCGGCGCGTCAATTGTTTCACTTTATTGTCCCGCCAATCCGTAGGCCATTCTGAGCAGCGTCAGTGGATGCGTCGGCGGCGGCCCATTTTCCAATCCGCTTTCGATTTGATGCCCCGCCATCGGGCAATCGCTTGCGTAAAAGTCGGCGCCGCTAGCCTGTACGCGTTGGATAACCGGCTTGCCGATCTTCATGGACGTGTCGCGAAACTCTCGTTTGACGCCGTAGGTACCATTGTGACCCGAACACCGTTCGATCGCTTCCACAGTGGTCCCCGGAATCAGCTGCAATACGTCGCGAGTCTTGAGTCCGATATTCTGCACGCGCAAGTGGCAAGCGACGTGGTAGGCGACCTTGCCGAGCGGGCGTGTGAAATCCGTGCGCATCAGTCCAGACTTGTGGCGCAGCGCCAAATATTCGAATGGATCGAATATCTGTCGCCTGACCTTCGCGACGTCGGGCTCGTCCGGGAACATCAGCGGCAACTCTTGTTTGAACATCAATACGCACGAGGGAATCGGCGCGACGATATCGTAGCCGCTGTCAATCATCGCGAGCAGATGCGGCATGTTCTTGGCCTTCAAATCCGCAACCGCCTGCAGATCACCAAGTTCCAGCTTGGGCATGCCGCAGCAATTTTCCTGTTCGACAAGTGCGACTTCGATGCCGTTGTGCTCGAACACGCTCACGAGATCGAGCCCGATCTCGGGTTCATTGCGATTTCCGTAGCAGGTGGCGAACAGCGCGACCTTGCCGCGAGTAACTCCCGCTGCCTGCGCGACGACCGCCGGCTTACTGCGCTTGGCGAGTTGTTTGCGCAGGGTGTTGGATCGGTACGGCGGCACGGGCGCCTTCGGGTGCACGCCGAGCGCGGCATCCAGGACCTT
>PMMB01000329.1 GCA_003165495.1 Gammaproteobacteria bacterium
CTCCGCTGATCTCGGGAATCTTCAGGGACTCTCCGGCGGTCACCTTGCCGCCCTTCAAATCGTTGATCTTGGAAATGACGGCGGCTGACGTGCCGTATTGCTTGGCGATCATCGCCAGCGTTTCGCGGCGCGTAACCTCATGAACGGCGAAGCGCACGCGGTCGTCGGGCGACAGGGTCTTGAGCGCCGCCTCGAAGCCATCGGCGTTGTCGATCGGCACCAGCATGCGGTGCGGACCCTCGGGGTCGGTTGCCCAGCGGTTGTAGCCCGGATTCAGGGCGACCAGTTCATCGTAGCTGGTGCCCGCCAATTGGGCGGCGATCTTCAGGTCGATTTGCGAACCGGTATCGATGACGGCGAAGTAGGGCTCATTCGGAATCACCGCGAATTCCAGGCCGTAGCGCTCGGGTTCAGCCATCAGGCGTTTCATCGCGAGCAGCTTCGGCACATAGGCGCGGGTTTCGGCGGGCAACTTCAGATGCCAAAAATCGGTGGGCTTGCCGTGGGCGCGGTTGTAATCCAATTCGCGCTGCACCGAATTCTCGCCGACATTGTACGCTGCGATCGCGAGTAACCAGTCGCCGTTGAATTGATCGTGCAGTGCCTGCAGGTAGTCGAGCGCCGCGCGGGTCGACTCGATCACATCGCGCCGGCCGTCGAACCACCAATTCTGTTTCAGACCGAAGCGCACGCCCGTGCCCGGGATGAACTGCCACATTCCTGCGGCGCGGCTCTGCGAGTACGCGAACGGCTCATAGGCGCTTTCCACCACCGGCAGCAGCGCGAACTCCAACGGCATGCCGCGCGCCTCCACTTCGGTGATGACGTGGTACAGGTAGCGCTGGCCGCGCTGGAATACGCGTTCGAGATAATCCGGGTTGTGTCCGAACCAGGCGAGTTGTTGATCGATCGCCGGCTCCTGCACCTCATCGAGGGCAAAACCGGCACGCATGCGGTCGAATAGGTCGTCGTAGTCCTCGCCATTGTGATGCTGCCATTCGCGCGGCATGGTGAGCGAGGGCATGGCGTCCTTGCCCAAGCCGGCGGCATCGGGAGGCGCGGTCGTTTCAGGACCGGCCGGCGCGGCCGGCATCGCGATTTGTTCGCGCTCGGGTGGCTTGGCCGGCCGATGCGCGCAGGCGCCGAGCAACAACAAAGCGCCGGTGAATAAATAATATCGGGTGAGGATTGCCATGCTTAAGCCCGCTAGCGGAACTGATCCTTCCAGGCGCGCAATACGCCGAACACCTCGGCGGGCCCTTGAAGCGATTTGTCTGCATGGATCTCAGCGGCCGTCACCACCGTCGGGTTATCGCAGCGCAGAAATGGATTGACCCGAATCTCCAAGCCAAGAGTCGAGGGTAGCGTGGGGCGGCCTTGAGCGCGCACGCGATGCACGCTGTCCTGGTACTCGAGCGCGGCCCCATTGGTCGGATCCACCGTCAAGGCGAAGCGCAGATTGGCTGCTGTGTACTCATGACCGCAGAACACGCTGGTGTCCGGCGGC
Organism: Gammaproteobacteria bacterium; assembly: GCA_003165495.1. Lineage (GTDB taxonomy): Bacteria > Pseudomonadota > Gammaproteobacteria > Steroidobacterales > Steroidobacteraceae > Bog-1198. The sequence goes on from PMMB01000329.1 coordinate 1,508, forward strand.
AAGTTACGTAGTTTGATCAACGATGCATTCATCTGTGTAGGCGTACCTTCGAACATTCGGCCGCAGCCCGCGCTGAAAAGCGTGTCTCCGCAAAACAGCGCGCCATGCCCCCAAAACGCGATGTGGCTTAAGGTATGCCCCGGCACTTGTAAAATCTCGAAGGAAAGTCCCAAGTCCGGCAATTCGCAGCGCTCGCCCTCGTGCACGGTGCGTGTGCGCTGCGCAATTCGGGTATCCTCCGGCCCAATCACCGGTACCGCCCAGTGGCGCAGCAGTTCCGGGACCCCGCCGATATGATCGGGGTGATGGTGAGTCAGTAAAATGGCGGCTAAGCTGGCGCCGCTGCGCTGCAACTCGAATATCACGGGCGCGGCGTCGCCCGGGTCGACCGCGACAAGGCTGCCTGGCGCGCGAGGCGAGTCGATGAGCCAGATGTAGTTATCGGAGAATGCGCGCACCGGGCGCACATTAAGATGCGTGGTATGAATTGACATTTTGCGCCCGTATTTAACCTGTAACATCCGAACTTCGCTAGTGTTTTCTTGAAGGAGCCGTGGTTGGAATCAGCGCTCGATACTGCTGCGACCGATTGGTTTGAGGGACCGCTGGGAACGCACGTGCTGCGCGAAGAGGCGGCGCTGGCGCCGCTCGCGCTCGATGACGTGTTCGGTTTCGAACTCCTGCAAGTCGGCGCGTGGGGTCCCGCGCGGCACCTGCTCGATGGCGCCCGCACGCAGCATACGACCCTGGTGGCGCCGGAAATGAACTCGGGCGTCACGCTGTGCGCGCCGCTCGATTCGTTGCCGTTTCGTTCCGATTCCATTGATGCGATCTTTTTGCCGCACACGCTCGAGCTGGTGGAGGATCCCTACGCGGTGCTGCGCGAGGCCGAGCGCGTGCTGTGTGCGGAGGGCTGCCTGATGATTTGCGGCTTCAACCCCTTCAGCGGGTGGGGCGTACGTCGTGCGTTCGCCCGCTATGTCGGGTGGCCGGCGTTTCCGCCGCAGACGCAGCGCATGCTGTCCGAGCGGCGGCTGCGCGATTGGGTGGCGCTGCTCGGCTTCGATGTCGATAGTGTCTATGGTTATCTGGGGCCATTGCCCACCAAGGGCCGGCTGCCGCGCACCCTCGATGCCCGGCCGCGCCCTGCGTGGACGGCCGGTGCCTACTTGCTCAAGGCGCGTAAGCGCGTGAAAACCATGACCTTGGTGCGGCCGCGGCGGCGTGCCCGCCAGCGCGTGCTGGTCGGCGCGGCGGAGCCAACCTCCAAAATGGGTCCATGACCCAAGTCGAGCCATGACTGAGGTTGAAATATTCACCGATGGCGCATGTCGCGGCAATCCGGGTCCCGGCGGATGGGCGGCTTTACTGGTCGCAGGCAAAGAACGCAAAGATGTCTCGGGTGCTGAACCCGCGACCACCAACAACCGCATGGAGCTGATGGCGGCGATCGGCGGTTTGGGCGCGCTGAAACGGCGCTGCGCGGTCAAACTCTATACCGATTCGAAATACGTGCTGCAAGGCATCACCGAATGGCTGCCCAATTGGAAGGCGCGCGGCTGGCGCACGGCCGCGCGCGCGCCCGTCAAGAATCAGGATTTATGGCAACTGTTGGATGCCGCGGCCTTAGCACAAGACATTGAATGGCATTGGGTCAAAGGACATTCGGGACATGAAGGCAATGAATACGTGGATCAACTCGCCAACACCGCCATCGACCGCCTGTTGGCGGCACGCTAGTCCTTAAGATGCGCCAAGTCGTCCTCGATACGGAAACCACCGGGCTCGAAGTCGAACAACAGCACCGGGTCATTGAAATCGGCTGCGTGGAGCTCTTCAATCGGCGGCTCACCGGCCGAACCTATCACCAGTACCTCAATCCGGAGCGCGACATCGACGAGGGTGCGCAGCAGGTGCACGGCCTGACCCGCGAAAAATTGGCGCGGGCGCCGACGTTTTCGCAAGTACATCGGGAGTTCTTGGAGTTCATACGCGATGCGGAACTGATCATTCACAACGCCCCCTTCGATGTCTCTTTTTTGAATGCGGAACTCGCGCGCATCGAAAGTGCGCACAAGGTCGACGACCTGAGCCGGGTGCTCGACAGCTTGGCGCTCGCGCGGCAGATGCATCCCGGGCAGCGCAACAATCTTGACGCCTTGTGCAAGCGCTACTCGGTCGATAATTCGCATCGCGATTACCACGGCGCCTTGTTGGACGCGCGCATCCTCGCCGAAGTGTATCTCGCCATGACCGGTGGGCAGGCCAATCTCACGTTGAGCGCCGAATCGGACACGGCGCGCAGCCGCGCGCGCCAGGCCGCGCCGGCACGCTTAAGCGGCGGCGCGCGCATCACCGTGATCAGGCCCAGTGAGAATGAGATGGCTGCGCATGAGCATGTGCTCGCGCTGCTCGACAAGGTGTCGGGCGGCAAAACGGTGTGGCGAAAATTGTGAAACTGCTGGTCACCGGCGCCGCCGGTTTCATTGGATTTCATACCGCGCGGCGGCTGCTGGAACGCGGCGAGGAGGTGGTCGGACTCGATAACCTCAACGCCTACTACGATCCAAGCCTCAAGGCCGCACGCTTAGGAGTTCTGCGGCGCCATCCGGCGTTTCGTTTCGTCAACATCGATGTGGCGGATCGAGAGGCGATGGACGAGCTGTTCCGCGTCGAGAAGTTTCAACGCGTGGTGCATCTGGCGGCGCAGGCGGGGGTGCGTTACTCCATCATCAACCCGCATGTGTACGTGCAAAGCAATATCACGGGATTTCTGCATGTGATCGAGGGTTGCCGGCACAACACCGTCGAGCACCTGGTCTATGCCTCCACGAGTTCAGTGTACGGCGCGAATACACGGATGCCGTTCTCGGAACGACAAAATGTCGATCACCCGCTCACTCTGTATGCCGCCACCAAGAAATCCAATGAGTTGATGGCGCATAGCTATTCTTCGCTGTACGGATTGCCAACCACGGGACTGCGATTCTTCACAGTGTACGGACCTTGGGGCCGGCCGGATATGGCGCTGTTTCTGTTCACCAAGAACATCCTTGCCGGCGCACCCATCGATGTATTCAACGGCGGCCATCATCAACGGGATTTCACGTATATCGATGACATCGTCCAGGGTGTCATCGCCGCGGTGGATCAGGTGGCGACGCCGAGCCTCAGTTGGGATTCCGATGCGCCTGATCCCGCCACCAGCAGCGCGCCTTATAGAATTTACAATATCGGCAATCAACGGCCGGTGGCGCTGCTGCGCTACATCGACGTGCTCGAACAATGCTTAGGTAAGCGGGCGCAGAAGAATCTATTGCCGATGCAACCCGGCGATTTGCCCGACACCTGGGCTGACGTCGAAGCCCTGGCGCGCGATGTGGGGTACCGGCCCAGCACCGATTTGGAAACGGGTGTTAAGCAGTTCGTCGAATGGTATCTTGGCTATTACCACCCGCAAACTTAAGAGTTGATCACGCGCCATGACACAGTTGAATTCTTCACTTAGCGCATGGGGCGCGGTTGCTGCGCACGCCAATGAACTAAGCCAAGTGCATTTGCGCGATCAGTGGGCCGCGGACCCGCAGCGCTGGCAGAACTTTCACGTTGAACACGGCACCTGGCTGCTCGATATGTCGCGTCAGCGCATCACGGTCAAGACCTTGTCGCTGTTGTTCGACCTGGCGCGCGCGGCGGATTTGCCGGCGCGCATAGCCGCCATGTTTCGCGGCGATCCGATCAACAGCACGGAGCAGCGCGCGGTGCTGCACACGGCGCTGCGCTCGGACTTCGCGGGTTCAGCGGCCATTCAGGCGGAAGTGCGCGACTCACGCAAGAAACTCACCGATTTCGTGGCCGCGGTGCGCTCGGGTAGGAAACTCGGGGCTACGGGCAAGAGATTCAGACACGTCGTGAACATCGGCATCGGGGGTTCGGACTTGGGNNCCGCACTTCGTGTCGAATGTGGATCGCACCCAGCTCGAGGATTTGATCCGCAGTATCGACCCGGCGGAAACCTTAGTTCTCGTGTGCTCGAAGACTTTCACCACGCAAGAGACCCAGGCGAACGCCAATGCGGCGCGGGCGTGGATTGTCGGTGCGTTGGGGGAGAAATCTCCTGCGAATCATTTCGTCGCAGTGTCGACGAATGCACCGGCGATGGACACCTTCGGCATCGCCGCCGACCACCGCTTCACGATGTGGGACTGGGTGGGCGGGCGGTATTCGGTATGGTCGGCGATCGGCCTCATTGCGGAACTCACCATCGGCAGCGAGCGCTTCGAAGAATTCTTGAAGGGCGCGAGCGACATCGACCGGCATTTCACACAGGCGCCGTTCGAGAAGAATTTGCCGGTACTCATGGGATGCTTGAGCGTGTGGAATCGGACCTTCTTGAAGTTACCGACGCTCGCGGTGCTGCCGTACGATCAACGGCTCGCCCGGTTGCCTGCCTATCTGCAACAACTCGAAATGGAAAGCAACGGTAAGTCGGTGAGCTTGGGCGGTCAGCGCGTCGATTTCGCCACGGCGCCCATCGTCTGGGGTGAGCCGGGTTCCAATTCACAGCACTCGTTCTTTCAAATGTTGCACCAGGGAACTCTGACGCAGGCGTTGGATTTCATCGCGCCGCTGCGCGGCTCATGGGGCGGCACCGAGGCACAGGATCTCGCGTTGCAGAATTGTTTCGCCCAATCGCAGGCGTTTGCTTTTGGGCATACGCTGGAAGAAGTCGAAGCCGATGGCGCCAAGGCCGGCGCCAAGCCTGCTGAGATCGCCCGTATCGGGACCCATCGAGTTCACGAGGGCAACCGGCCGAGTTCCCTGTTGATGTACCCGCAAACCACGGCGCGAAGCTTAGGTGGACTGCTCGCGCTGTACGAGCACAGTGTATTCGTGCAGGGCACGGTNNGGGGCGGCGGGTTTGGCGGCACTCATTGGGTATGTGGCGAAGCATCGGTGATGCCGGCCGCGATACCCTATAATCTTAGGCATAGAAACGAATTGAGAGTGAGTCGTGAAACAGCGCAAGGGAATTATTTTGGCCGGCGGCGCGGGCACGCGCCTGCATCCGATCACGATGTCGCTCAGCAAGCAGCTCTTGCCGGTCTACGACAAACCGATGATTTATTATCCGCTGGCGGCGCTGATGTCCGCCGGGATTCGCGAGTATCTGATCATCACGACGCCGCGAGATCAAGAGGCATTCCGTGATCTCTTGGGTTCCGGAGCCCAGTGGGGTCTGTCGTTCGAGTATGTGGTCCAAGCGGTTCCCAACGGCATTGCGCAGGCGCTGATTCTCGGCGAATCGTTTTTGGACGGCGCGCCGTCGGCGCTGATTCTGGGCGACAATATATTTTACGGCGCGAATCTCACCACACTGCTGATGTCGGCTGCGCAGCGCGAATCCGGCGCGACGGTA
>PMMB01000278.1:0-2387 GCA_003165495.1 Gammaproteobacteria bacterium
TTGCGCCTCAGGAAATCCGCAGCGGTTTCCCCGGATCTCTGCAGGGGCAGCGCCAAGGACGGCAATGGACGCGGCGGCTCGATCAAGTCGCCCGCGTTCACTCGACCGCCCGGGTGCCAAGTGTCGTGACCATAGTACAAATAGAAAGACACGCCCAAGGGCGCAAAAAACATCAGCGCCAAACCGATCAACAGCCGCCGCTGGCGGCGATCATGGGCGCTGCGCTCACTCACGCGGACCTGCCTTTGCCGATGTTGGTGACGACGTATATGGCGAGGAGGGTCAGCGCCAGAGCGAACCATTGCACGGCATAGCCGATATGACGCATCGGCGCAAATCCGGGCGGCGCCCAGCTGCGTACGTAGCCGTCGGGCTCAGCCGGGTCGAGCAGCACCAGATCCGTAGCCTTTGTCCAAGAGTATTCCTCGAGGAGCTGTGCCAACTCGGCATGATTCGGAAAGGCTGCGACCACGGGATACGGCGGCGCAAGCTTCCCCTTGGTGCCGAGCTGAATGCCGGGACTCGGCAAATTATCGCACCGTCCGCGCAACTGTCTCGCGTCGCTCGTTACCGGGATGGTTGGCCGCGCTGCGCGACTCGCTCCCAAGGGCACCCAGCCGCGATTCACCAACACCCAACCGCCGCCGGCCAACGCGAACGGTGTAATCACGAAATAGCCGGCGCGGCCGGCATCGACCATGTTGTCGATCAAGATTTGTCGCGCCTGGTCGTAGTGACCGCTCGCCACGATATGCTGATACCGAGGCAGTCGGGGTGTCGGAAGATCGATCATTCGAGTGGCATCCGCACCCGCCGCGAACGAATCGAACAACACGCGTTTCTCGCCGGCGCGGCGCAATTGCCACATCCCGAGTGATATCAGCATCGCGATCAGAGCAATGGTGAGCAGCGTCGTGAACGGTCGTGGTGCGAAGATGCGGGAACCCACTTTGATTGACACGATATACTTCCTGCCGCCCTATTCAACGCCGGCGGGTGACCGTGAAATTGAAATATCTTGTTGTGGCGATGCTGGTGCTGATCTTGATCAGCCTGGGCAAGGCTCTGTACCATTTGACGAGCACCAAACCGGACGACGGTGCCAAGATGGTCAAAGCATTGGCCTGGCGCATCGGCCTGTCAGTGGCGCTGTTCGTGCTGCTGATCGTCGCGTATTACAGCGGGTGGATCGAGCCACAGCAAATGGCGCCGGGCTACAGCCAATAGACGAAGGTAAACAGCCCCAGCCAAACCACGTCGACGAAGTGCCAATACCAGGCGACAGCTTCGAACCCAAAATGCCGTTGAGGGGTGAAATGACCGCTCATCACCCTGAACCAAATGACCGTCAACATAATGGCGCCCAGCGTGACATGCATGCCGTGAAATCCGGTCAGCATGAAAAAGGTGGAGCCGTAGATTCCGGTGCCGAGTTGCAGTCCGAGTTCGGTGTACGCTTCGTGATATTCCATGGCCTGCAGGACCACGAACGTGAAGCCCAGCAAAAATGTCGCGGCCAGGAAGATCTTCAGGCGCGTCCGATGTCCGGTTAACAAGGCGTGGTGCGCGATCGTGATGGTTATGCTGCTCGTGAGCAGGATGGCGGTATTCACGGCGGGTAATCCGACCGCCGGAACGGTTTCAAACGTCCCATTGGCGCGCGGCCCGAGTGCGGCAGGGCCGTTGGTCGGCCACACCCCGTCGAAATTATTCCAGAGCAGCATCCTGGTGAAGATCTTCCCGCCATCGCCGCCCAGCCAGGGTACGGCAAGATTGCGCGCATAAAACAAGGCACCGAAGAATGCCGCAAAGAACATCACTTCGGAAAAGATGAACCACATCATTCCCATGCGGAACGATCGGTCCACCGCCAGGTTGTACATGCCCTTTTGATTCTCACCGATGACCGTGTGGAACCAGAAAATGAACAGCAGCGCCAGCATCACGAAGCCGGGAAGTAAAGCCCACGCCGGAAGCCAGCCATCGAGGGTGGCAACGGCGCCCGACATCAATGTAAAAAGCGTTATGGATCCATAGATGGGCCACGGACTGCTGTGAGGGACATAGTATTTTTCTGCATCCGCGTGCGCTTGCGCCATGATTCTAAATCTCTAAACGGTGAATGAAAACAGTAGTTTAAAACGTTTGCTCAAGGACGTGTTGCGGATTGCGTCGTGTCGTAGAATGTATAGGCCAAAGTGAGCCTATCCACGTTGGCCGGCAGTAGCGGGTCCACGATGAACCGCACCGGCATGTCGCGTCCTTCCCCGGCCGAGAATTTCTGCGGACTGAAGCAGAAGCACTCGGTTTTATGAAAATATTTCGCCGTGCCGGTCGGTGAAATGCTGGGCACGGCCTGAGCCACCGACGCATTTTGAGTCAAATTC
>PMMB01000278.1:2460-3077 GCA_003165495.1 Gammaproteobacteria bacterium
CCGCATTGCCGATGCCGGCGGCCCGGCACAGCACATCGTACAGCGGCACCAGCGCCCAGCCGAACGCAAAGGCGCCGGCGGTCATGATCAGGAGTCCAATAATCAGCTTGCGATTAGCTCGCTTGCGCTGATCGGGGTTGAGTCCCGCCGCATTCGGCGCCGCCGGTGTTGGCTCGAGTGGATCCATCAGTGATGACTGCGATAAATCAATAGGGCGATGAAGCCCAAATAAAACGCCAGGGCCAAAGACATCAACCCCAATGCCCCGTTGCGAATCCGGCGTTTAACCTGGGTCTCGGTCACGTTCATTTGACCTCGGGGGCCGTGCCGAAGCTGTGATAAGGCGCCGGAGACGGGAGCGTCCACTCGAGACCGGCGGGATGGGTCCCTTCCCAGACTTCGGCAGTCGCCTTCTTACCGCCCCGCACGCACTGGATGATCACGATCACGAACAGGAACTGCGAGAGGCCGAAGCCGAAGCCCCCAATGGACGACACCATGTTCCAGTCGGTGAACTGGACTGCGTAATCAGGTATGCGCCGCGGCATGCCCGCCAGTCCCAAGAAATGCTGCGGGAAGAACAGCACATTGACAAAAATCGTCGATAGCCAGAAATG
>PMMB01000111.1 GCA_003165495.1 Gammaproteobacteria bacterium
CCGGTGCCGTTGACATTGGCGAACTTCACGACGAAATCGTTCACTCGATTGGCATGGGCAATCACGCTGGGCATGATGCGGTGACCTCCTCATCGATCGCAAGCGGAATGCGGATCGTCGACTTTTGCATGTCCCAGGCCGCCGTCGGGCAGCGTTCCGCGCACAAACCGCAATGCACGCAGACGTCCTCGTCCTTGACCATGACCCGCGCCGTTTGCGGCAGCGGCGCCGAGACATACAGCGCCTGCTCACGATTGGCGGCCGGCGCCGTCAGGCGGGCGCGCAATTCGGCCTCCGTGCCATTTTGGGTGATGGTGAGGCAATCGACGGGACAAATGTCGATGCAGGCATCGCACTCGATGCACAGCTTCGCCGCGAATACCGTCTGCATGTCGCAATTCAAGCAGCGCTGAACCTCGAGAGCCGCCTCTTCGGCCGTAAATCCGAGTTCCACCTCGATGTTGATCTTTTTGAAGCGCTCGATGAGCCCCACATGCGGCACGAGACGCCGCTCCACGCCGTTGTACTCGTTCTTGTACGCCCACTCGTGCATGCCCATCTTGCGGCTGGACAACGTCACGCCGCGCGCCATGCGCTGCTCGACGGCCTCGTCGTGGCAAAATTTGTGAATCGAAATGGCGGCCTGATGGCCGTGTTCGACGGACCAGATGATGTTCTTTGGCCCGAATGCCGCATCACCGCCGAAGAACACTTGCGGAAGCGTGGATTGAAAGGTGATCTTGTCCACTTTTGGCACATGCCATTTATCGAGTTCGATACCGATGCTCTTCTCGATCCACGGAAAGGCGTTTTCCTGGCCGATGGCGAGAATGACGTCGTCGCACGGGAAAAAGACTTCGCCGAGGCTGCGCGTCGCTTGAATGTCGTCGTTATCGATGTCGTACTCAAGTTTCTCGAACATCATGCCCAACAGGCGTCCGCCCTCGGTGACGAAGGATTTGGGCGCGTGATTGACGACGATTGCGACGTTTTCGTGCTCGGCATCCTCGAGTTCCCACTCGGACGCCTTGAAGAACTGGCGCGGCTTGCGCGCCATGACTTTCACGTTCTTGGCGCCGAGGCGCAGCGAGCTGCGGCAGCAGTCCATCGCCGTGTTGCCGACGCCGATGATCAAGACTCTCTCGCCGACGTGTTCGACATGACCGAAGGCAATCGACTCGAGCCAGCTGATGCCGATATGAACGCGATCCGTGTCGTGGCGGCCCGGCAGTTCGAGTTCCTTGCCCTTGGGCGCCCCCGAACCCACGAAGACAGCATCGAATTCCTCCGATTCGAGCAGTTGCCGCATGCTCTTGATCGGAGAATTCAGGCGCAGATCCGCCCCCATGTTCACGATGTAACCGATCTCCTCGTCCAGAACATTGGCGGGGAGACGAAATGCCGGAATATTGGTGCGCATCAAGCCGCCCGGCACGGCGTATTGTTCGAATATCGTGACCTCGTAGCCGATGGGCAACAGGTCGTTAGCGACGGTGAGCGACGCCGGGCCGGCCCCGATACAGGCAACGCGCTTGCCGTTTTTCTCGCGCGCCGCTTTGGGCAGCAGCGCCGTGATGTCGTCACGATTGTCGGACGCGACGCGCTTCAGTCTGCAAATGGCGACCGGCTTCGCCTCGATACGGCCGCGGCGGCAGGCGGGCTCGCAGGGGCGATCGCAGACTCGGCCCAAAATACCCGGAAAAACGTTGGACTCTCGATTCACCATATACGCGGCGGTGAACTCGCCCTGGGCGATCAGTCGGATGTATTCGGGAACATCGGTGTGTGCCGGACAGGCCCACTGGCAATCTACCACCCGATGGAAATAATCAGATTTCGAAGTATCGGTCGGCTCCATGATTCCTCGTATTGCTGCCCCGCAAGCCAGCCTCGAAGTATAGCGGCCTGGACGTGTTTGTGACGGTACGGCGGCACAATGTGTCGACGGACTCGGCGTTCCAGCCGCCGCTTGGGGCAGCCCGCGCGCGGCCTACCGGGCCTTGCGCCCAGCCAGGCGGCCGGCTCCCGGGTATTATTGGGCGATGAACCTTCTTCAGGGCCAAGACGCCACGTGCCCGCATTGCGGGGAAACCATCAACCTGACCCTCGACCTATCGGTGCCCGAGCAATCGTATGTCGAAGATTGCCCCGTGTGCTGCAAGCCGATGTTGGTGTCCTACACCGCCGCAGACGGTGAAGTCGCCGAATTCAGTGTCGAGTCTGCCGAGTGACGCCATCCCGCGGCGACGGGCCGCACCGTGGCCCCGGACCGCCTCGCGATGCCGTACCGCGGAGCAGCGGATTCAAGATGTTGCGCATTTTGATTCTGCTGTTGGTGCTGCTGGTGGTCGCGACGAAGACTTGGCAAGATCGTTATCTCAGTACGCGCTGGCATGACCCCCTGTATGTCGCGATCTACCCCATCGCGGCGGACGACAGCCCCGTGACGCGGACGTATCTCGCAGCACTCGATGTCGAGCGCTTCAAACCCATCGATCGGTTCTTCGCGCGCGAGGCCGAGCGATATCATCTGGACACGAACGAACCGTTTAGGACTCGGCTCAGAGCCGAATTGCAGGATCTCCCGCCGCAGCGCGCGCCGGATGCCGGACTTTTGGCGACGGCTCTTTGGAGTCTGCGGCTACGATACTGGGCCTGGCGCGTCAGCGGACATGCGCATGATCCCGAGGACATACGGATGTTCGTTCTTTATCACGACCCGACACTGACGCCCACCGTGCCGCATTCCTTGGGCCTCGTGAAAGGACTCATCGGCGTGGTGTATGCGTTTGCGGCGCCCGAGATGAACGGCGAGAACAATGTGGTGATCGCTCACGAATTACTGCACACCGTGGGCGCCACCGACAAGTACAACTTCGGCGATGACGCGCCACGCTTCCCGGAAGGCTATGGCGATCCGGCGCAAAAGCCGTTGTTTCCGCAACTGACCGCTGAATTGATGGCAGGGCGGCGCGTGCTGGCGCCGCACAAGTGGCAACAGGCGGCGAGTCTTGACGAAGTAGTCGTTGGCCCCGTCACGGCGCTGGAAATACGTTGGCCGCAGCATGCTCACTGACGCAGAAGCGCCGCTGCTCGAATGCCGGGGCATCGATGTTTGCGTCGAGTCGCGCACATTGGTGCGCGGGCTCGATCTGCAAGTACGCGCCGGTTCGATGCTTGCGGTTCTCGGACCGAACGGCTCCGGTAAGAGCCTCTCCCTGCATACCTTTGCCGGCCTACGCTCGCCCAAAGCGGGACAGCTGTTGATCTCGGGCCGGCCCCTGACGGACTGGCCGCGCCGCGCGCTCGCGCGCGAATTGGCGCTTTTGCCGCAAAATGTCGAAGACCCCTTCTCGGCAAGCGTCATCGAGACGGTCCTGCTGGGTCGTCATCCGCATATCGCTCGGTGGCAATGGGAGTCGGCTCGTGACCTCGCCATTGCGTCGGACGCGCTGGTCGCGGTGGGGCTTGCCGGTTACGAGGAACGCGATGTGCTTACCCTGTCCGGCGGCGAGCGGCGGCGCGCCGCTCTCGCCGCCGTCCTGGCACAAACACCGCGCATCTTCTTATTGGATGAGCCCACCAACCAACTCGATCCGAACCACCAGCTCGAAGCCCTGCAGCTGCTGCGCGAGCGCGCCGATGGGGGCGCCGCCGTCATCGTCACTCTGCATGATCCGAATCTTGCCGCGCGCTTTGCCGATGCTGCCCTGCTGCTCGGCAAAGACGGCGACTGGCAATGCGGTCACGTCGCCGACATTCTCACCGCGCAACATTTGTCGACGTTGTACGACACGCGGTTCGAAGCCGCACAGATCAGCGGCCGGCGGGTGTTCTTCCAAGCCTGATCCGCTACATCGCAGGGCAGAACCCAGGGTTCAGCGCCGCCAATACCGCGGCATGCAAGTGCCCGTTGGTCGCAAGCACCGAGGTGGATTGCAGCGTGATCGGCGCGCCGCCGAGGTCCGTGAAACGGCCTCCCGCCTCGCTGACGATCGCCGCGCACGCCGCAATATCGAGAATATTCACGTCGGTTTCGATGACCGCATCGATCCTGCCGCTCGCCAGCAAGTGATAGTGCAGAAAATCCCCATAGCCGCGAATGCGATTGACTTGCGCCACGAGCGCGCCGTATCGCGCCCATTGGCCGCCGGTGGCGAGAGTTTTCAGGTTGCCGGAGGAGAGCGCGGCTGACTCGAGCGTTGCGACTTGGCTTACGCTCACGGGTTTACCGTTCAGATACGCGCCGCAGCCGCGCTCGGCAAAGCTAAGTTCACCATACACCGGAGCGCTGGACACGCCGAGTACGATTTCCCCGCGGCGCATCAGCGCGATTTGCGTGGAAAACATCGGGTATTCGCGCACGAATGCCTTGGTGCCGTCGATGGGATCCACCAGCCACAGACTCTCGGCAGTCTCGTCACGCGACCCGGTTTCCTCGCCGAAAAATCCATAGGAGGGAAAACGCGCTTCGAGAATCTCGCGAATCGCGATTTCACAGCGCACATCGGCCTCGGTCACCGGCGATTTATCCGCCTTGATGCGTACCTCGATATTGTGTTGGAACAATGAGCGTGCGATACCGGCGGCTTGTTCCGCCGCGTCGAGGGCCGCCCGCAGTTCCGGTGAAAGATTCATAAGCGCCACCTTAGCAAACCTTGTGCTACCGTCGCACCCGGGCAAGGAGATTTTGAGTGATGGGTAACCGGCTTAGCAAAATTTATACGCGTACCGGCGACGACGGCAGCACCGGCCTCGGAGACGGATCACGCGTGCCCAAGGAAAGCCCGCGCGTCGAAGCCTACGGCACCGTCGATGAGGCCAACAGCGCGATCGGCGTGGTACTGAGCGTAGCCGCGCTGCCGCCGCCAATCGCACGCTGTCTCACCGAGGTGCAGCACGACCTCTTCGATCTGGGGGGTGAATTGTGTATCCCCGGACATCGCATGATCGACGCGGCGCATGTCGAACGGCTCGAGTCGGAATTGGACGGATTCAACGAGAGCTTGCCGCCCCTGAAGGAGTTCATTCTGCCGGGCGGCGGCCCGGCGGCGGCCGCCTGCCATGTCGCCCGCGCCGTTTGCCGGCGCGCCGAGCGGCGCTGTTGGTCGCTGGC